>NZ_JBSFTY010000049.1:0-73977 GCF_053591515.1 Streptomyces sp. NPDC003011 | reverse complement strand
CGAGCTGGACCTTCCGCTCGAAGAAGCCGGCCGGCTCGGACGCGGTCACGCTGCCGGCCTCCATGGTCCGCTTCAACGCCAAGACCGGCCTGGAGCCGCCGCGCCGAGCAGGGCGGCGGCGGTGGCGCCCGCGGCGACGCCGAGCATGCCGCGTCTGGTGAGGCGGTGGGTGAGTTCGGGGTCGGTCTGCGAGGTGCGGCTCATGCGTGGAACTCCTCGGTGTCGAAGGCCGTTGTCAGTGGTGAGTGCTTCACTTGTGACCAGTCAGGACAGACCGGACAGGCGGAGCAGCAGTGCTTTCACATCGGTGGCCGCGATTCGGTCACCGACAGCGCGGGGGGTGGAGCAGATGAGGAGCGGACCGTCGTCGTCGCTCGCGGGAAGGCGGCCGTGGCTGCCGCGAATAGGTGAGGGATCCAGCGGCACGACCGCCATGCGGTAGCGCAGCCCGAGTTTCTTGCGGGCCAGGGCCGTTGCCGCCTTGACCTTCACATAGGGGTCGAGCGGGTCCATGAAGAGTTCGACCGGGTCGTAGCCGGGTTTGCGGTGGATCTCGACCAGTCGCGCGAAGTCGGGCGCGCGGGCGTCGTCGAGCCAGTAGTAGTACGTGAACCAGGCGTCCGGCTCCGCCACGGCGACGAGTTCGCCGGAGCGCGGATGGTCGAGATGGTGGGCCTTCTTGCCCTCGTCGTCGAGGAGTCGCCCGATGCCGGGCAGTCCGTCGAGTGCGACCCGGGTCGCGTCGAGGTCCTCCGGCCGGCGGACGTAGACGTGGGCGATCTGGTGGTCGGCGACCGCGAAGGCACGAGAGGCCATCGGGTCGAGGTACTCCATGCCGTCCTGCGTGTGCACCTCCAGCAGGCCTGCGCGGCGCAGGGCGCGGTTGATGTCGACGGGGCGGTCCGCGCGGGTGATGCCGTACTCGGAGAGCGCGACGACGGTACGGCCCTCGGCGCGGGCGTCGTCCAGCAGGGGGGCCAGGGCCGCGTCCAGGTCGGTGGCCGCCTTCAGGGAGCGCGGGTCGTCGGGGCCGAAGCGCTGCAGGTCGTAGTCGAGATGGGGGAGGTAGCAGAGTGCCAGGTCGGGGTGGCGGGTGCGCAGGATGTGCCGGGTCGCGTCGATGATCCAGCGGCTGGAGACCAGGTCCGCGCCGGGTCCCCAGAAGTGGAAGAGGGGGAAGGTGCCGAGTTTCTCGGTGAGTTCGTCGTGCAGGGCTGCGGGCCGGGTGTAGCAGTCGGGTTCCTTGCGGCCGTCGGCGTAGTAGATCGGACGGGGGGTGACGGTGATGTCGGTGTCGGCGCCCATGGCGTACCACCAGCAGATGTTGGCGACGGTGTAGCCGGGGTGGGCGCGGCGGGCGGCGTCCCACAGTTTGTCGCCGGCGACCAGGCCGTTGTGCTGCCGCCACAGGAGGACGTCACCGAGTTCGCGGAAGTACCAGCCGTTGCCGACGATGCCGTGCTCGGACGGGTGGGTGCCGGTGAGGAAGGTCGACTGGGCGGCGCAGGTGACGGCGGGCAGGACGGTGCCGAGCGGGGCGCGCGAGCCCGACTGGCCGAGCGCCTTGAGGTGGGGCATGTGGTCGAGGAGACGGGGGGTGAGGCCGACGACGTCCAGCACGAGGAGGGGCACGGGAGGCGGGCTGCCCGGAATGGGGGGCGGCGGGGTGTGGGCGTCGGGACCGGCGTCGGGGGAAGCGGGGCTGCTCATGGGAGTTCCTTCAGGCCGAGGTCGGTCAACAGGTCGCGGGCCAGCGCCAGTTCGGCGGCGATGCCGTCGGCGAGCTGGGCCCGGCCGCGGGGCCTGAGCTCGGGTGGGAGGGCCTGCCAGGTGTAGGTCTCGACCTCCAGATGGCGGGTGAGGGGGTGCGGGCCGCCGACGAGCCGGGTCAGTGCGGCTTTCAGGACGGGGAGCGTGGAGGTGAGGGGCGCGGCGGGGGCCGCGTGCAGGGGGACGTGGAAGTGGGCCCGCCAGGGTGACGCGTCGGGAAGGGCGTCGCCGTCGAGGGCCTGCCCCAGGTCGTCGGTGCCGCGCAGGCCGGCGGCGGTGGCGGTGCGGGTCTGGTGCAGGAAGCGGGGTTCGTCGAAGGCGGCGAGGGCCGCGCGAACCTCGGGGAGGTGCGGGTGTTCGGCGTGCAGGGCGGCCGACAGCTGGGACTTGACGACGCGAAGGCCGGCGTGGACGAGCGCGTCGACGGCGGTGTGCGGGTCTTCGAAGGAGGTGGCGAGGTGGCAGGTGTCGACGCAGACGCCGATCCGGTCGTGGCCGATCGCGGTCAGCGGGGCGAGGGCGTCGTGGGTGGTCTCGACGACACAGCCGGGTTCCGGTTCGAGGCCGAGGCGGATGGAGCGGCCGGTGAGTTCCTCCAGGGCGTCGAGGCGTTCGGCGAGCGTGCGCAGGGCGGTGCGGGCCTTCCCGGCGCGTCCGTCGTCATAGGCGGTGCGCCAGGCGAGCGGGAGGGTGGAGATGCTGCCCTCGGTGACGTCGTCGGGGAGGAGTCCGGCCAGGACGCGGGCCAGCGCCGTGGTGTGCTCCAGGCGCTCGGGCTCGGCCCAGTCCGGCTGATAGACGCGGTACTTGACCTCTTCCGCGCCGAAGCCCTGGTAGGGGAAGCCGTTGAGGGTGACGACCTCGAGGCCGCGCCGGTCGAGTTCGGTGCGCAGCCGGCGCAGGGCGGACGGGTCGGTGACGAGGGCGTGCGCGGCGTCCTTGGCGAGCCACAGGCCGATGCCGAGGCGGTCGCGGCCCAGGCGGCGGCGCACGGGTTCGCAGTGGTCGCGGAGTTGCGCGAGGACACCGCCGAGGGTTTCGGCGGGGTGGACGTTGGTGCAGTAGGCGAGGTGGACGGTGGAGCCGTCGGGGTGCCGGAAACGCATGGCTCACTCCCCCGGTGTCGTGGCGCCGGTCGGCTCGGGCTCGTCGTCTGCGGGGGCGCCGCGCAGGACGGAGTTGCCCTCATGGGTGGCCGGTGTGCCCGGGACGTCGAGGACGAGGCGGCCGCTGAGTCCGTAGAAGGCGACCGGGTTGCGCCACAGCACCCGGTCGACGTCGTCGTCGGTGAAACCCTCGGCGAGCATCAGGTCGGCGACCTCGCGGGTCTTGAGCGGGTCACTGCGGCCCCAGTCGGCGGCGGAGTTCACCAGGACCTGTTCGGGGCCGTAGGCGCGCAGGATCGCGACCATCCGCTCCTCGTCCATCTTGGTGTCCGGATAGACGGAGAAGCCGAGCCAGCAGCCGCTGTCCTTGGCCTCCTTGACGGTGGTCTCGTTGAGGTGGTCGAGCAGCACCCGTTCGGGCGGCAGGGCGGATTCCCGGACGACGTCGAGGGTGCGGCGCAGGCCGGCGAGTTTGTCGCGGTGCGGGGTGTGGACGAGGGCGGGCAGTTCGTGGTCGGCGGCGAGCTGGAGCTGAGCGGCGAGGGCGGTGTCCTCGGCCGGGGTCATCGCGTCGTAGCCGATCTCGCCGACGGCCACGACCTGGTCCTTGACGAGATACCGGGGCAGTTCGTCGAGGACGGGGACGCAGCGCGGGTCGTTCGCCTCCTTGGGGTTGAGGGCGAGCGTGCAGTGATGGGCGATGCCGTACTGGGCGGCGCGGAAGGGCTCCCAGCCGAGCAGGGAGTCGAAGTAGTCGAGGAAGGAGGCGGGCGAGGTGCGCGGCTGGCCGAGCCAGAAGGACGGCTCGACGACGGCTCGGACGCCGGCGGCACGCATGGCCTCGTAGTCGTCGGTGGTGCGGGACGTCATGTGGATGTGGGGGTCGAAGAGGCGCATCAGGACTCCTTGCCGTCGAGGCCGCGGGTGCCGGGGCCGGCGGGCGGCGTGGGCGTGGGGCCGGTCAGGGTCAGGACGCGGTGCAGGTCTGCGGGGACGGGACGGCCCGCGGCGGTGCGTTCGTCGGCGTAGGCGCCGAGCATCCGGGCGAGTTCCGCGTCGGCGTGGGCGCGCCGGTCCAGGTCGGCCACCTCGTCCACGGGCACGCCGGTGAACAGGCACTTCAGGACGGCGTGCCGCCAGGCGTGGGCGGGGAGGTGTCGGGCGGCGTACGGGCCGACGGCGGCGGCCAGCAGCCGGGTGTCGTTGGTGCGCAGGGCGTCCTCGACGAGCGGGAGCGCTTGAGGGCCGGGCACCAGGTGGGGCAGCGCGTACAGGACGGCACGGCGTTCGGCGGCGGTGCCCTGGAGGTAGACGCGGGTGAGGGCGTCCGGGTCGGCGCGGGCCGCGTGCAGGAGGAGGACACGGGCGGCGTCGGCGTACTCCGGGCCGCAGCGGCGTCCGGCTTCGGCCAGCCGCAGCTCCCACGCGGTGACGGGCCCGTGCGCGCCGGGGTGGGCGGCGGCCTCGTCGAGCGCCCGGTCCAGCCAGGCGCGGGCGGCGTCGCCGAGACCGGCGACGACGTGGCGGTACACGTGGGAGGGCGGAGTGTGGGCGAGGAGGGCGCCCAGGGTGCCGGCTGCCGGGGACGCCGGGCGGGCGTGCGCGTGGGTCACGGGGTGCTCCCTCGGGAGGGCGCGGCTGCGTGTCGCAGGAACGGGAGGGAGAGTGCGGCGAAGTGGGGGCCCGCGTGGGAGTGGCGGGGCAGCTCCACGACGGTCAGGCCCCGGTAACCGGTGGCGGCCAGGGCGGAGAGTACGGGCGGGAAGTCGATCTCCCCGTCCCCGAACGGGAGGTGTTCATGGACGCCGCGGCGCATGTCCTCGATCTGGACGTGCCGCAGCCAGGGAGCGGCGGCGCGTACGCAGTCGGCGGGTGGCAGGGGTTCGAGGCACTGGCAGTGGCCGAGGTCGAGGGTCAGACCGAGGGGTTCCGGGTCGCCGAGGGTGCGGCGCAGTCGGTGGAAGTCCGCGAGGGTGGCGAGGAGGTGACCGGGTTCGGGTTCGACGGCGAGGGGGACGCCGGCCTCGGCGGCCGCGTCCAGGACGGGGGCGAGGGCCTCGGCGAGGCGATTCCACGCGGTGTCCTCGTCCGTGCCCGCCGGGGTGATCCCGCTGAAGCAGTGGACGGCGTGGGCGCCGAGGTCGGCGGCGACCCGCACCGCGCGCAGCAGCAGATCGACGCGCCGGGCGCGGTCGTCGGGTTCGGGGTCCAGGAGAGAGGGACCGTGTTTGCGGCGCGGGTCGAGCACATAGCGGGCGCCCGTCTCCACGGTCACGGTCAGCCCGAGCGCGTCCAGCCGGTGCGCCAGGCGTCGGGTGCGGGCGGGGAGGTCCGGGGCGAGCGGGTCGAGATGCATGTGGTCGAGGGTCAGCCCGACGCCGTCGTAGCCGAGGTCGGCGAGCAGGGCGAGAGCGTCGTCGAGGCGGAGGTCGGCGAGCCCGTTGGTGCCGTAGCCGAACAGGAAGGGGACGGCGGGGGGCTCGGCGGTGGGCTCGGCGGTGAGGGTCACGGGGCCGGAGTTCTCGGTGGGTGCGGCGGGTGCGGTGCTCCGCGGGTGGTCGCCCTGGGTGGGCCGGGCCGTGGTCTCGCCGGTCGCTGGGCGGAGGGGTTCGGAGGTCATGTGACGCTCACCTTCCTCGCGAACTTCGCCGCGAGCGGGGCCAGGGCGGCGGTGAGCAGCGCGGTGGCGGCCGCGCCGGAACGGGCAGCCAGTGCGGACTGGAGGGGGATCGTGGCGCGGACGCCACCGCCGACGGCTCGTTGGGTGAGCGGGGGTGAGGGGTTGAGGGCGGCGTGGAAGTAGGGGCGGGCGGCGGTCGCGGCGTAGGCGGCGGCGAGAGCCGTGCGTAGGACGCGGGCGGCGGGCACGGGGAGGCCCGAGCCGGCGCCCTGTCCACCGCTCCCCGTGGCGCTCAGAGCGGTGCTCGGCCCGGTGGGCGGGTGTGTCAGGCGACGGGTCAGTACGGCGGTCGTGGCCAGGGCGGCCAAGGGGGCCAGGGATGAGCCGCCCTGCGTTTCCCGGCGCGAGACGGTCGTGACCGCGAGGGTGTGTGCGCTCAACAGGGCGGCGGAGGGGAGGGCTCGGCGGACGCCGGAAGCGGCGCCCGGCGGGGTGGTGGACGTCAAGCTCTGGGCGGGGACGGCCGGTTGACCAACCCCCTTGGTGGCACGTCCCGTTGAGTCCCTGACATCTCTCCCGAGTCTTCCACCCCTCCCACCCGTCGTCGCCGCGGCGCCCAGAAGGAGGTCGAGGCCGCGGGTGGCCGCCATGGCGAGGGGGCCCGCCGGGGTGTGCTTCAGGACGAGGTCGTACGCCCAGACGGTGGCGGCCAGCGGGACCGCCACGGCGAGGGCGGGGCGGCCGGCGCAGGCGGCCAGGGACAGTCCCGCGCCGGTGAAGGCGCAGGCCGCGGTGAGAGCCGCGGTGGGGAGGATGCGACCGGACGGGATCGGCCGATGCGGGCGTTCGGCGGCGTCCTCGTCCTGGTCGGCCCAGTCGTTGAGGGCCATGCCGGCCTCGTACAGGCACAGGGAGGAACAGATGGCGAGCAGGGTGCGGGGGTTGGCGTGCGCCGCGGTCGCGGCAGCGCCGGCGAGGGCGTCGCCCGGGACGGTGAACAGGGCGGGAAGGCGCAGCAGTTCGGCCCAGGCCCTGACACGGTCGGCACGGGCCGGTGCCGTGACACCGACCGATCCCACGGCACCGGCCCGTGCGACAGCTCCGTGGCCTGTCACGGAGCCGTCCCCTGTCACGGCACCCGCCCGTTCCACGGCATCCACTCGTCCCACGGCACCGGGCCGTCTCACTGCACCCTCGCGGGTGCCCTCACCCGTAGAAGCGGGGACACCCGCCGCGGCGGCCGTCCCCGCCGTGGGTACGGCGCGACTCCGGGTCACGGCACCGATCGCCCGCCCGAGCCAGGGCTGCCTCCGACCGCTCATCGCCCCTCCCCCGAGCGCGGGTCCGCTTCGGGAGCGAAGTCCTCCCGCAGCCGCTCCGCGAACCCCACCAGCGCCGCGTACTGCTCCGCCAGCGCCGCGGGCCCCTCCCCCATCGGGTCCTTGAAGTAGAAGCCCAGCTCGGTCAACGGGCCGGTCAGGCCCCGCTGGTGGGCGCGGGCGGTCAGGCGGGCCAGGTCCAGGACCAGCGGGGCCGCCAGGGCCGAGTCGCAGCCCTGCCAGATGGTCTGAAGGATCATGCGGGCGCCGAGGAAGCCGTCGAAGGCGATGTGGTCCCAGGCGGTCTTCCAGTCGCCGAGGGCGGGGACGTCGTCGATGTGGACCTCTCCCTCGGGCACGGTGCCGAGGGTGTCGGCGAGGACCCGTTCCTTGCCCGCGTTCTTCGCCGCGGCGGCGGCCGGGTCGGCGAGGACGGCGCCGTCACCGCCGCCCAGCAGGTTGGTTCCGGACCAGGCCCGGACGGTGAGGGCCCGCTGCGCGAACATCGGTCCCAGTACCGAGCGCAGCAGCGTCTGGCCGGTCTTGCCGTCGCGGCCCGCGTACGGCAGTCCGCTCGCCGCCGCCGGGTCGGTCAGCGCCGGGTGGTGCAGGCCGGTCGACGGGGTGAAGTTGACGTAGGGGCAGCCGGCGCGCAGGGCCGCCGCCGCGTACAGCGAACTCGGGGGCATGACCGGGCCGGTGGCGGGAGGTTCGGTGGAGGCCACGTTCACCACCACCGCCCGCGCCAGGTGGTGCCGTCGTACGAAGTCCTGCACGTCCGCGGCGAACGCGGCGATGAGCTCCTCCTCACTCCGCGTGTCACCGGAGAGTGGGCCGCCGGGTCTGATCTCCCGGTCGACGGCGACGAGTTCGGCCTCGACGGCCGCCGGAAGGCCGGGGGGCAGTACCCCGCCCGCCGCGAGTTGCTCCGCGCGTTTGGACAGGGGGCAGTCGACCGTGTCGTGGCCGCCGAAGACGAGCGAGGACAGGGCCGGCAGACCGCTGCCGGCGAACGCGGGTGTCTCGCTGACCAGGCCGGTCGGCGGGTGCAGGCCCGCGGTCACGGCGGCGCAGCCCGCCACGACGGTGGTGGCGACGGAGCCGCGGGCCCCGATCAGCCAGACACCGACGCGGGGTGAGGGAACGGACGCGGACATCGGCAGCCTCCTTCTGGAACATGTCGCACGAGCCCGGGCGTCGAACGAGTCGCACGAGCCCGGATGCCGCACGCGTCGTACGCACGCGGACGTCGAACGAGCGCGTCGCACAGCACCGGAGATCGAACGCTTCGTACGCACCTGAGGACGGGTCGAGACGGCGGGCAGGGGTCCGGCGTCCCCCGCCCGCCGTCGCTCAGTCGCCCTGCGAAGCCGTGCGTGCCGGCAGGGCCGGCAGGGCCGGAGACTTCGCGGGCAGTTCCTTGATCCGGATGTCACGGTCCTCGAAGGCGCGCTGCTGGGCGGGGCCGAGGACGTCTCCCGTCGTGGAGAGGAAGACGACCGCGTCGTAGCGCCGCAGGTTGCGTGCCGTGAAGGCGCCCGCGTCCTCGGTCGCGTCGACCGTGAAGCCGCCGCTCTCGCCGAGTTGCCGGATCGCCGCCACGCCGTCGGGGATCGAGTCGTGCCGGAAGCCGGCCGTCTTGGAGAAGACCAGCACCCGTGTGCCGTCGACGGGTTGAAGGCCGTCGGGCTGAGAGGCGGCGGGTTGAGAAGCGGCGGGTTGAGAGGCGGCGGGTCCCGAGACGCAGCCGAGGAGCAGGGTCGCGCCCACGACCGCCGTACTCAGCCGTCCGGTCGATCTGTTCACGGACATCACCTCCTCTCAGCTCGTGGTGAAGGTGAAGTCGTCCAGGTCGTACAGGGCTCCGGTGCCGCTGCCCTTGAAGACCAGGTACAGCGCCGTCGTTCCTCTGGGGGCGCGGGACAGGTCGGCGGTGACGTCCTGGAAGGTGTCCCAGCCGCCGGTCGCCGGGACGGCCGCCCGGCCGAGGAGGGTGCCCCGCGCGGACCCGGCGCGGATCTCCAGCGTGCCGCCGGCGCCGCCGGAGGAGACGCGGGCCGTGATCGTCTCGGCGTTGTTGAGGACGTACGGGGTGAAGGAGATCCAGTCGCCGTTGTTGATGTCCCCGACCGTCCGGCCGCCGTGCGCGGTCTCCTTGGTGATGACGGTGACGCCGGAGGAGGTGTTGAAGTGCTCGGCCTGGCGGTGCCGGGGCTGGACCACGTTCTGGTCGTGGGTGGTGAGCGCGGCCTGGCCGCCGCCTCCGCCGTCGGTGTACTCGGCGTCGAGCACGCCGAAGATGTTGGCGTCCTCGTCGTGGCCGCCGTCGGCGCTGGTCTGGATGGTGCCGGTGCAGCCGTTGGCCGAGGTCAGCGGGTGGCCGTGGGTGTCGTGGCCGAGGATGAAGGTGACCTTGACCTTCGCGCAGTCGATGTTCCGGCCGTCCTCGGGGTCGGTGACCCGCACCTTGAACGGGATCGCGTCGCCGAAGCTGAACAGCTGGCCGTCACGCGGCAGTTCGAGAGTCACCCGGGGCGCCGTGTTGCCGACGACGATCTGCACGCTCGCGCTGCCGGTGCGCCCGGACGGGTCCGCTGCGGTCAGGGTCGCGGTGTACGTGCCGTTCTTCCGGTACGTGTGCGTGGGGTTCGCCGCGGTGGACGTGGAGCCGTCGCCGAAGTCCCAGCTGTAGGTGAGGGCGTCGCCGTCCTGGTCGGTGGTGCCCGCGGAGGAGAAGCCGACCCTCAGCGGCGCCTGTCCGGAGGTGCGGTTCGCCGCGGCCTGGGCGACCGGTGAGTGGCCGTCGGTGGCGTTCTCGATCCGGTACAGGGCCGAGTGCTCGTCGCCGCCGAACCAGGCGGTGCCGTAGTCGAGGACGTACAGCGCGCCGTCGGGGCCGAAGGCCATGTCCATGATCTGGGTGCCGGTCCACGGGACGTCGTTGACCGACTGCACGGTGCCGTTGTCGTCGCTGGTGATCCGCTTGATCCAGCGGCGGCCGAACTCCCCGGCGAAGAAGTCGCCGTCGTAGGCCTCGGGGAACTTCACGGGTGAGTCGAGCGCGGGGTCGTAGTGGTAGACCGGGCCGCCCATCGGGGACTCGGAGCCGGAGCCGAACTCGGGCACGGATGCGCCGTCGTACGGGATCCAGGCGGGCTGGGCCGGCGGCAGGTCGGTCAGGCCGGTGTTGTGCGGGGAGTTGTTCTTCGGCGCGGCGCAGTCGAAGGGCGCGCCGGATGCACCGGTCGCGAAATCGTATGCGATGTACGGGTCATTGTCGCCGGTGCAGTACGGCCAGCCGAAGTTGCCGGGGCCGGTGACCCGCGCGAACTCGACCTGCCCCGCCGGTCCGCGGGCCGGGTCGGCGGCGCCGGCGTCGGGGCCGTAGTCGCCGACGTACAGGATGCCGGTCTCCTTGTCGACGCTGAAGCGGAACGGGTTGCGGAAGCCCATCGCGTAGATCTCGGGCCGTGTCCTGTCCGTGCCGGGCGCGAAGAGGTTGCCCTCGGGGACGGAGTAGGAGCCGTCGGCGTCGACCTTGATGCGCAGGATCTTGCCGCGCAGATCGTTGGTGTTGCCGGACGAACGCTGGGCGTCGAAGGCGGGGTTGCGGTCCGCCCGTTCGTCGATGGGCGTGAAGCCGTCCGACTGGAAGGGGTTGGAGTCGTCGCCCGTCGACAGGTACAGGTTGCCCGCCGCGTCGAAGTCGATGTCGCCGCCGACATGGCAGCACAGGCCGCGGGAGGCCGGGACGTCGAGGATCTTCTTCTCGCTGGCGGTGTCCAGGGTGCCGTCGGTGTTCAGGACGAACCGGGACAGCCGGTTGACCCCGTCGAAGGGGGCGAAGTCGGCTGCGGTGCCGGTCTCGGGGGCGTCACCCGCCGGGGTGTCCAACGGAGGCGCGTAGTACAGGTAGATGAAGCGGTTGGTGGTGAAGTCCGGGTCCACACCGACGCCTTGGAGGCCTTCCTCGTCGTGGGAGTACACGTCGAGTGTGCCCACGAGCCGGGTGTTGCCGGCCGCGTCGGTGAGGCGGAGCTCGCCGTCGCGCGAGGTGTGCAGGACCGAGCGGTCCGGCAGCACGGCGAGCGACATCGGCTCGCCGACCTCCGGTTCGCCCTTGGCGAGGGTGACCTGCTGGAAGTCCTCGGCCGCGACGGCCGGGGGCGCCGGGGCGTCCGGCGCGGCGACGGCTGCGCCGGCCTGTGGCGCGGTCAGCGTGAGGGACGTGCCCGCCAGCAGGGCACCGGTCAGCAGGGCGGCCGCCTGGCGGAAGGACAGGCGTCGTCTGTGAGTCACGTTTCTGTCGGTGCTGGTGGTGCGGTCGTTCCCGTGCACGGGTGCCTCCAGAATGGGGCCGGTTGTACGGGCGGGTGCGGTATGCCGGGATGCGCCGTCGTCCCGGAACTCACAAGGGGGCAACGACGTCGGACTGCTCGTCGGACTACTCGTTGCCGCTGAACGCCGCGTCGAAGGAGGCCGACGGCGGCTCGAAGTCGTACGTCCTGAGGCGGGCCAGGGCCTCCGGGGCGCCCTGGAGCCGGTCCATGCCGGCGTCCTCCCACTCCACGGAGATCGGGCCCCGGTAGTCGATGGAGCGCAGCATCCGGAAGACGTCCTCCCAGGGGACGTCGCCGTGGCCGGCGGACACGAAGTCCCAGCCGCGGCGCGGGTCACCCCACGGCAGATGGGAGCCGAGGCGGCCGTTGCGGCCGTCGAACCGCTTGCGGGCCTCCTTGCAGTCGACGTGGTAGATCCGGTCGCGGAAGTCCCACAGGAAGCCGACGGGGTCGAGGTCCTGCCACACGAAATGGGACGGGTCGAAATTGAGGCCGAAAGCCGGTCGACGGTCGATCGCATCCAATGTGCGGTGGGTCGTCCAGTAGTCGTACGCGATCTCACTCGGGTGGACCTCGTGCGCGAACCGGACACCCTCCGCGTCGAAGACGTCGAGGATCGGATTCCAGCGCTCGGCGAAGTCCTCGTAACCCCGGTCGATCATCGACGCGGGGACCGGCGGGAACATCGCGACCAGGTGCCAGATCGCGGAGCCGGTGAAGCCGATGACGGTGTCGACACCGAAGGCAGCGGCGGCACGCGCGGTGTCGGCGATCTCGGCGGCGGCCCGCCGCCGTACGCCCTCCGCCTCGCCGTCGCCCCAGATGCGGGCCGGCAGGATGGCCCGGTGGCGTTCGTCGATGATGGCGTCGCACACCGCCTGGCCCACCAGGTGGTTGGAGACCGCCCGGCACTTCATCCCGTATTTGTCGAGCAGGGCCCGCCGGGAGTCCAGGTACGACGGGTCTCCGAGAGCCTTGTCGACCTCGAAGTGATCGCCCCAGCAGGCGAGTTCGAGTCCGTCGTAGCCGAAGTCGCGGGCCAGGCGGCAGACCTCCTCCAGCGGGAGGTCCGCCCACTGGCCGGTGAACAGCGTGAATTCGCGTGGCATGGGCGTGCGCCTCCTCAGACCGCGACGGGTGTGTAGACGGAGTTCTTCTCGGCGCTCTCCTCCACCGCCGCCAGCACGCGCTGCACCTGCAGCCCGTCGGCGAAGCAGGGTTCGGGACGGCGTCCCTCGTCGATCGCGTGGACCAGGTCGCGGGCCTGGTGGACGAAGGTGTGCTCGTATCCGAGGCCGTGGCCCGGCGGCCACCATGCCTCCAGGTAAGGATGCTCGGGCTCGGTGACGAGGATGCGGCGGAAGCCTGCGTGCGCCCCGGGCTCCGTACCGTCGTGGTAGGCGAGTTCGTTGAGGCGCTCCAGGTCGAAGGCCAACGAGCCTCGCTCGCCGTTGAGTTCGATGCGCAGGGCGTTCTTGCGGCCAGTGGCGTAGCGGGTGGCCTCGAAGGAGGCGAGGGCGCCGGAGGTGAAGCGGCCGGTGAACAGGGCGGCGTCGTCCACCGTGACCTGCCCCGTGCCGGTACCGGTGCCCGGGACCGCGGTCAGTGCGCCGGCCGGTCCGCCGGGCAGCGGGCGTTCCCGGACGAACGTCTCGGTGAGCGCGGAGACTCCGGCGAGCGGCTCCCCCGCCAGGTACTGCGCGAGGTCGACGATGTGCGCCCCGAGGTCGCCGAGCGAACCCGAGCCCGCGAGGTCCTTGCGCAGCCGCCAGGTCAACGGGAACTCCGGGTCCACCAGCCAGTCCTGAAGGTACGTCACCCGCAGGTGCCGCAGGGTGCCGAGGCGGCCGTCGGCGACCATGGAGCGGGCCAGCGCGGTGGCGGGCACCCGGCGGTAGTTGAAGCCGACCATCGCCAACTGGCCGCGCCCGTACGCCGCTTCCGCCGCGGCCGTCATCGTGACGGCCTCCTCCACGGTGTTGGCGAGGGGCTTCTCGCACAGCACGTGCTTGCCGGCGGCCAGCGCCGCGAGGGCGATCTCGGCGTGGCTGTCGCCGGGGGTGCAGATGTCGACGAGATCGACGTCGTCCCGTTCCACCAGGGCCCGCCAGTCGGTCTCGGCCGCCGCCCAGCCGTGCCGGTCGGCCGCCGCCCGCACCGCGGTCGCGTTCCGGCCGCAGATCACCGACAGGACCGGGCGGCGGGGCAGGTCGAAGACGCGGCCCGCGGTGCGCCAGCCCTGGGAGTGGGCGGCGCCCATGAAGGCGTAGCCCACCATGCCGACGCGCAGCGGCGGCTTCTCGGCCGCGGGACCCTCCGGCTGCTGCGTCCCGGCCGTATCCGGCCGCTGCGCCTGAGCCCCTGCTGACTGCTGCGGCTGTCCCATACGCGATGTCCTCCTCGTCGTCGTGGCGCGGTGGGGGGTGCAGCCCGGACCGTCGGTGAACCGGGCCCCTGCGGCGGGACGCCTCACTTGAAGCCGGTGGACATGTACTGGTCGACGTTGCCCTTGTCGACGACGGCCGAGTAGAGCGTGAGGGACGCCGGGATCTCGTACTCGGCAAGGCCGCTGACGCCCTTGGCCTGGCCGAGGGCGCGGGCGAGGTCGATCGCGGAGGCGGCCATGGTCGGCGGGTAGAGCACGGTGGCCTTCAGGACGCCGTTGTCCGCCTTGATGGCCTGGAAGGCGGACAGGGCGCCCGCGCCGCCGACCATCAGGAAGTCGTCGCGGCCGGCCTGCTCGATGGCGCGCAGCGCGCCCACGCCCTGGTCGTCGTCGTGGTTCCACACCGCGTCGAACTTCGACTGCGCTTGCAGGAGTTGGGCCATCTTGGCCTGTCCGGACTCGACCGTGAAGTCGGCGGCCTGGCGGGCGACCTTGCGGATGCCGGGGTAGTTCTTCAGCGCGTCGTCGAAGCCCTGGGTGCGCTGCTTGGTGAGTTCGAGGTTGTCCAGGCCGGCCAGCTCGATGACGCGGGCCCCCGACTTCCCCTTGAGCTTCTCGCCGATGTAGTGGCCGGCGCTCAGACCCATGCCGTAGTTGTCACCGCCGATCCAACAGCGGTACGCCTGCGGGGTGTTGAAGATCCGGTCCAGGTTGACGACCGGGATGCCCGCGCGCATCGCCTTGAGACCGACCTGGGTGAGTGCCTTGCCGTCGGCGGGGAGCACCACCAGGACGTCGACCTTCTTGTTGATCAGGGTCTCGATCTGGCCGATCTGCTGTGCGGTGTCGTTGGAGCCTTCGGTGATCTCCAGGGTGACGTCGGAGTACTTCTCGGCCCGCTTCTTGGCGTTGTCGTTGATGGCGTTGAGCCAGCCGTGGTCGGCCTGCGGGCCCGCGAAGCCGATGGTGACCGCCTTGCCGGGCTCGTCGCCGGCGGCCGGCCGGTCGTTCGCGGCGGGCTCGTCATCACTGGACTCGTTGCTGGTGCAACCGGTGAGGAGGGTACCGGCCGAGACGGCGGCGGTCCCGAGGAGCAGCCCTCTGCGGCTGGTGAAGCGGCTGGTGAGAGTCGTCGGCTCTGGCATGGTGAACCCTTTCCTCAGGTCGTGCTCGCGGTACGGCGCTGGACCAGCACGGCGGCGACGATGATCGCGCCCTTGGCGATCTGCTGGACGTCGCTCTGCAGGTTGTTCAGGGCGAAGATGTTGGTGATCGTGGTGAAGATCAGGACGCCGAGCACCGCGCCGGTGATGGTGCCGCGACCGCCGCTGAGCAGCGTGCCGCCGATGATCGCGGCCGCGATGGCGTCGAGCTCGTAGAGGTTGCCGTTGGTGTTCTGGCCGGAGCCGGACAGGATGATCAGCAGGAAGGCGGCGATGCCGCAGCACAGCCCGGACAGCAGGTAGAGGTACAGGCGCTGGCGGCGGACGTCGATGCCGGCGAGCCGGGCCGCCTCCGCGTTGCCGCCGACGGCGACCGTGCGGCGCCCGAAGGTGGTCCGGTTCAGCACCAGCCAGCCGATGATCGTCACGACCGCGAACACCATCACCAGCGGCGGGACGCCGAGCACATAGGAGTCGCGTTCGCCGAGGTCGAGGATGCCGTCGACGGTGACGATCTGGGTGCGGCCGTCGGTGATCTGCAGGGCCAGGCCGCGTGCCGAGGCGAGCATGGCGAGGGTGGCGATGAAGGGGACCATCCCGCCGTACGCGATCAGCAGTCCGTTGACCAGGCCGCAGCCGACGCCGACGAGCACCGCGGTGAAGAGGATGCCCGCGAAGCCGTACTCCTGGGTGGCGACCGTGGTCGCCCACACCGAGGCCAGCGCGACGATCGCGCCGACCGACAGGTCGATGCCGCCGGAGGTGATGACGAAGGTCATCCCGACGGTGACGACCCCGATCACCGAGGCCTGGGTCAGGACGAGTTGGAGGTTGCGGGTGTCGAGGAACTCGTCGGGCTTGGTGATGCCGCCGATGAGGATCAGGGCGGCGAGGACGCCGAGGAGGGAGAGGGTGCGCAGGTCGGCGCGGAAGACGACCGAGCGCCAGGCCGGGGCTTCGGTGGTCGACGGCACCTTGTCGGCGCTGTCCCTGGGTGGCGAGACGGGCTGCGTCATGACGCCGGGCTTCCTTCCATGACGAGGTCGAGTACGCGGTGTTCGTCCAGTTCGCGGGCGGGCGCGGTGTGGACGACGCGGCCTTCGCGCAGCACCAGGACGCGGTCCGCGAGGCCGAGCACCTCGGGGACCTCGCTGGACACCAGCAGCACGGCGAGGCCTTCGTCAGCCAGTCGACGGACGACTGCATACAGTTCGGCGCGGGCGCCGACGTCCACCCCGCGGGTCGGCTCGTCGAGCAGCAGCACCCGGCAGCCGCGCAGCAGCCAGCGGGCCAGGACGGCCTTCTGCTGGTTGCCGCCGGACAGGGTGCGGACCGGCACGTTCGGGTTGTCGGGCCGCAACGACAGCTCGCGCGTCGCGGCCCGTGCGGCCTCCAGTTCGGCGCCCCGGTCGATCCAACCCGCCCGCGCGAAGCGGGACATGGAGGAGACGGAAACGTTGCGGGTGACCGACTCCAGCATCAGCAGGGCCTGCGCCTTGCGTTCCTCGGGGGCGAGTCCGAGGCCGGCGCGGACGGCGGCGCGGACGCTGCCGGGCCGCAGCGGGCGTCCGTCGACGCTGACCTGGCCGGCGGTGGGTTTACGGGCTCCGTAGATCGTCTCCAGGATCTCGGAGCGTCCCGAGCCGACGAGTCCGGCGAGGCCGACGATCTCGCCGGGACGGATGCTCAGGTCGACAGGCTCGAACTCGCCCTCGCGGGCCAGCCCTCGCACCTCAAGGACCGGTGTGCCGCCGGGCTCGGACGCCGGCCGGTCGGGGAAGACGTACTCGACGTTGCGTCCCGTCATCAGCGCGACGACCTCGCGGGTCGGCGTCGACTTGGCGGGCAGTCCGCCGGCGACGGCCCGCCCGTCCTTCAGGACGGTCACCCGGTCGCCGATCCGGCGGATCTCCTCCAGCCGGTGGGAGATGTAGACGACCGCGACGCCGTCGGCGGTGAGGTCGCCGACGATCCGGAACAGGTTGTCGACCTCGTCCGGGTCGAGGGCGGCGGAGGGTTCGTCCATCACGATGAGCCGTACGTCGTGCGAGAGCGCCCGCGCCATCGACACGATCTGCTGCTGCGCGGCCGACAACTCCCCTACCAGCCGCGTGGCTTCGATCTCGGCGTGCCCAAGTCGCCCGAGCAGCGCTGCGGTCGACGCCCGCGCGGTCTTGCCCCGGACGACGAACCCGGCAGCCGTGGGTTCGTGGCCGAGGTGGACGTTCTCGGCCACCGACAGGTGTTCCACCAGGTCGAGTTCCTGGTAGATGGTGGCGATGCCGAGGCGCATGGCGGCGATCGGCGAGCGGAGCGTGACGTCCTCGCCGCGCCAGCGGATGGTGCCGGTGTCGGGCTGGTGGGCGCCGGCCAGCACCTTGATGAGGGTGGACTTGCCGGCCCCGTTCTGGCCGAGCAGGCAGTGCACCTCGCCGGCCTGGACGTCGAGGTCGACGCCGTCGAGGGCCCGGACTCCGGGGAACGACTTGGTGATGCCGGACATGCTGAGCAGCGGTGGTTCTGATGCCATGTGTGGTTCCCCTCGGCTGGCGTGCGGGCCGTTTCAGGGCAGGGCGGAGCGAGCTGCCGTACTGGTGAGCCGTACGAGGTCGGTGCGGTGGGTCGTGGCGGGACGGGGCCGGGTGCCGTGTGCGGACGGTCTGGCGGGCCGTGCGAGGACGGTGCGGGGTGAGCCGTGCGAAGAGGGTGTCGTCGGGCCGTACGGATGTGCCGGATGCCGTACGAGGCCGGCGGCTACGCGGGTGAGAAGAGGTGGTCGCTGATGAGGCGGGCCGCGCCGATGACTCCGGCGGTGGGACCCAACTCCCCCAGAACGATGGGCAGGTTGCCGGTCGCCAGCGGCAGCGACTGACGGTAGACCTGGGTGCGGATCGCGGCGAGCAGGGTGTGGCCGAGGCCGGTCACCCCGCCGCCGATCACCACCAGGCCGGGGTTGAAGAAGCTGACCAGGCCGGCGATGACCTGGCCGACGCGGTCGCCGCCCTCCCGGATCAGGTCGAGCGAGGTGGCGTCGCCCGCGGCGGCCGCGGCGGCGACGTCGACGGCGGTGAGGCCGCCGCTCGCCTCCAGCCGGGTCGCGAGCTCTGCCGAGCGTCCCTGCTGGGCCGCGTCCGTGGCGTCCCGGGCGAGGGCCGCCCCGCTGAAGTGGGCTTCCAGACAACCCCGGTTGCCGCAGGCGCACGGACGTCCGCCGGGCACGGCCTGGATGTGCCCGATGTCGCCCGCGCTGCCCGTCGTCCCGCGGTGGACCTCACCGCCGGCGACGATGCCGCAGCCGATGCCGGTACCGATCTTGACGCAGAGGAAGTCGCCCACGGAGCGCGCGACGCCCGCGTGCATCTCCCCCATCGCCATCAGGTTCACGTCGTTGTCGACCATGACCGGGCAGCCGAGGTCCTGGCTGAGGGCCTCCCGTACGGGGAAGCCGTCCCAGCCCGGCATGATCGGCGGAGCCACCGGGACGCCCTCGGGGAAGCGGACCGGTCCCGGGACGCCGATACCGGCGCCGTCGTAGCCCTCCGCGAGCCCGGTGGCCCTCAACTTCTCGGCCATGGACAGGACTTGTTCGAAGACCGCGACCGGGCCCTCGCGTACGTCCATGGGCTGGTTGAGATGCCCGAGGATCTCCAGCTCGGCGTTGGTGACCGCGACGTCGACCGAGGTCGCGCCGATGTCCACGCCGAGGAACCGCAGGCGCGGCGCCAGCCGGATGTTGTGGGAGCGGCGCCCGCCGCGCGAGGCGGCGAGTCCGTCGGCCACGACCAGACCGGTCTCCAGCAGCCGGTCCACCTCCACGGCCAGCTTGGACCGTGAGAGGTCGACCTGATCACCCAGCTGCGCGCGGGAGTTGGGACCGCCGTCACGCAACAGCTTGAGCAGCTTGGCCTGATGGGCGTTCGCGGGTCGTGCCGTCATGCGTCTCACGAGCCCCTCCCCGCCTCAGTCGGCCGCCTGCTGTCGTGCTTTCGAGGGGAACGTAGCAGCGGCTGCCGGGACTGGGAAGAAGCTGTGCAGAGATTGCCGCCAACTTTCTCCACTCACAGGACAAAGACCCGACGGACTCTGGCGCCCCCGCCCCGGCACCGCAGGATGGGCATGACGCCCGGGCCGGCCGTGGCCGGGGGGCGACAGCGCCTTGGACGAGTCGGTGATACCGCCGGCGGCCGAGGGGATCGCCGGCCGGGCGTCGCGCACCTTCGCCGCGTGGGCGCGGGCCCACGCGGACGCGTCCTGAACGGCGGACTCCCGGCGGGCCTACGCCCCTTGGCGGGCGTGGTAGGAGCGACGCGTGTGCTCGGTGTGCTCGCGCATCAGCCGGGTGGCGCCCTGCTCGTCACGGTCGGCGATGGCGGCGATCAGGTCCCGGTGTTCGATCCAGGACTGGCTGCCGCGCTGCCGAGCGACCGGCGTGTAGTACCAGCGCACCCGCCGGTCGACCTGCGCGGCGAGTTCGGCGAGGACTGCGTTGCCGGCGAGTTCCATGATCTTCGCGTGGAAGCGGGCGTTGAGGGCGACGGCGGCGTCCACGTCGTCGGCGGCGACCGCCAGCATGCCCTGCGCGAGCAGTTCGTCGAGGGCCTCGATGCCGGCCTTGTCCGCGTTCGCGGCGGCCAGCCGGGCCGCCTCGGCCTCCAAGAGCGTCCGTACGGTGAGGAGTTGGTCGGCCTCTTCCTCCGTGGGCTCGTGCACGAAGGCGCCCTGGGCGGGCCGCAGATCGACCCAGCCCTCGGTGTTCAGCCGCTGCAGCGCCTCGCGCACCGGCTGCCGGGAGACCCCGAGGTGCCCGGCGAGTTCGCTCTCGACCAGGTGCTGGCCGGGCTGCAGGGCGCGGGTGGTGATGAGTTCGAGCAGCGCCTCGTAGACACGGTCGCGCAGCGGACCCGGGCGTTCGAGCCTCGGCACCGCCCCCTGCGGCAGTCCTGTCGACAACATCGCGCTCCCCCTCCTCGGCGGGCCGTGCACCACAGCCGTGCAGCGGTGCCACCGGACACCCAGTATCGATTGTCTTTCGTCTACAGTCTACGGCGCACAGTAGCCAGGCAATCGGGGAGTCGGCCTCGTCACATCACGTTGTAGCGGACCGTCGGGGCACGTCAGGGGCAGCGGACGACCTGTCCGGCGTACGAGAGGTTCCCGCCGAAGCCGAACAGCAACACCGGATCGCCCGTGGCGACCGCGCCCTGCTCCAGCAGCTTGGAGAAGGCGAGCGGGATGCTGGCGGCGGACGTGTTACCTGATTCGGTGACGTCGCGGGCGATCACGGCGTTGACGGCGCCCAGCTTCTCGGCGAGGGGTTCGATGATGCGCAGGTTCGCCTGGTGCAGGACGACCGCGGCGAGGTCCGCGGGGGCCAGTCCGGCGCGCTCGCAGGCCCGGCGGGCGATGGGCGGCAGCTGGGTGGTGGCCCAGCGGTAGACGCTCTGCCCCTCCTGCGCGAACCGCGCGGGCTGTCCCTCGATCCGCACCGCGTGCCCCATCTCGGGCACCGAGCCCCACAGCACCGGTCCGATCCCGGGCTCCTCACCGTCCGCGCACGCCTCCACGACGGCGGCGCCCGCCCCGTCGCCGACGAGCACACAGGTCGTGCGGTCGGTCCAGTCGGTCACGTCGGACATCTTGTCGGCGCCGATGACCAGGGCCCTGGTCGCGGCGCCCGCGCGGAGGGTGTGGTCGGCGGTGGCCAGGGCGTGGGTGAAGCCGGCGCACACCACGTTGATGTCCATCGCGGCGGGCGACGGGACACCGAGCCGCGCGGCGACGCGGGCCGCCATGTTCGGGGAGCGGTCGACGGCGGTCGACGTGGCCACCAGCACGAGGTCGATGTCGCCGGGCGTGAGGCCGGCCGCCGCGAGTGCCTTGGCGGCGGCGTGGGCGGCGAGGTCGTCGACGGGTTCGTCGGGGCCGGCGATGCGGCGCGTACGGATGCCCACCCGGCTCCTGATCCACTCGTCGCTGGTGTCGACCAGGCCCGCCAGTTCCTCGTTGGTGAGCACCTTGGCGGGCTGGTAGTGGCCGACGGCGGTGATGCGCGAGCCGATCATGGGTGGATCCCCTCATTGCCTCAGGTAGCGGGATCCACCAGTCTGATCAGTGACTCGCGGGTACGGCGGCAGGTGATGCCACAGGAATCGGGCGCCCCGGTTGTCAGCTTCCGTCAGACTCCCGGACGCCCGAACACGTCCCGCGCCCTCACCCGGTGAACAGTTGTGTCGCCTTTCGTACGAGTTCGTAGACGCCGTAGGCGAGCGGTGCCCCCACCCACAGCCACGCCAGGGCGATCAGCCCGCGCCGGCTAGGCGGACTCTGACTGCTGTCGCTGGACATCGACGGCCTCCTCCCTCGGTGCGGGGATGTGGTGACGGGCGTGGACGGGCCGGACGAACTCGTTGGCGACGAAGCCGACGACGAGCAGCCCGATCATGATGACGAAGGACAGACCGTACAGGGACGCGCCGTGCTTGCCCGCCTCCTCCTGCCGGTCGGCGATCCAGTTGACGATCAGCGGGCCGAGGACACCCGCCGTGGACCAGGCGGTGAGCAGCCGGCCGTGGATCGCGCCGACCTGGTAGGTCCCGAAGAGGTCCTTGAGGTAGGCGGGGACGGTGGCGAAGCCGCCGCCGTAGAAGGACAGGATCACCAGCGCGGACAGGATGAACAGCGGCTTCGACGAGTCGCCGAACAGGGCGATCAGCGCGTACATCATCGCGCCCACGCCCAGGTAGACGCGGTAGATGTTCTTGCGGCCGATCAGGTCGGAGGTGGACGACCAGCCGATCCGGCCGGCCATGTTGGCCGCCGACAGCAGGGCGACGAAGCCGGCCGCGGCGGACACCGACACGGGTGTGGAGGTGTCCGCGAAGAAGTCCCTGATCATCGGCGCGGCCTTCTCCAGGATGCCGATGCCGGCGGTGACGTTCATGCAGAGCACGACCCACAGGCACCAGAACTGCGGCGTGCGCACGGCACTCCGGGCGGAGACCTGCGGGCCCGCGAGGACGCCCGGCGCCCCCTCGACCGGCTTCTCCGTGCGCGGCACCCGCACCAGCAGCACACCCAGCGTCATGAAGACCGCATACGAAAGACCGTGGACCAGGAACGCGAGCGCGATCCCCGAACTGTCGCCGCCGAACGACTCCAGCATCTGCGCCGACCAGGGCGAGGCAATGAGCGCGCCGCCGCCGAAACCCATGATGGCGATGCCGGTGGCCATGCCGGGCCGGTCCGGGAACCACTTGATCAGCGTCGAGACGGGTGAGATGTAGCCGATGCCCAGGCCGATCCCGCCGACGAACCCGTAGCCGAAGACGATCAGCCAGAACTGCTCGGTGGCCGCGCCCAGCGCGGAGAGCAGGAAGCCGGACGAGAAGCAGACCAGCGCCACGGTCATCGCCCAGCGGGGCCCGTTGCGCTCCACGAGCGTGCCGCCGAACGCGGCCGACAGGCCGAGCATCACGATGCCCAGCTGGAAGGGGAGCGCGCTCTGGGTACCGCTGAGTCCGAGGGCGGACTCCAGGGGCGGCTTGAACACGCTCCAGGCGTACGCCTGGCCGATGGAGAGGTGGACCGAGAGCGCGGCGGGCGGGATCAGCCAGCGGCTCCAGCCCGGGGGTGCGACGGGGGGACTCATGATCCCGAACGGTAAGAACGAAGACGGGAGTTGAGAAGGCGGCACGTCGACGGTATTCGATGAACGGTATCCAGCACGCGCCGAACGGTCGTACCGGCCGGCTTCCGGGACCGCTGCCCCCAGCCTCCGCTGCGCGAACCCTTGCTGCCCGAACTTCCATACTGTAGACAATATTTCGTCGACAGAGTTCGACAGTTCCTCGGTACCCTCGACCGAACGGAGCTCCCTCGCATGAAAGTCGCAGTACTCGGCGCCGGTGCCATCGGTGCCTATGTCGGTGCCGCGCTCCACCGCGCGGGCGCCGACGTGCACCTCGTCGCCCGTGGACCCCATCTGGCGGCCATGAGGCAGCACGGCGTACAGGTGCTCAGCCCGCGCGGCGACTTCACCGCCCGCGCCCACGTCACCGACGACCCGGCCGAGATCGGCCCGGTCGACTTCGTCTTCCTGGGCCTGAAGGCCAACTCGTACGCGGCGTGCGGGCCGCTGATCGAGCCCCTGCTGCACGGCTCCACGGCGGTGATCGCCGCCCAGAACGGCATTCCCTGGTGGTACTTCCACCGGCACGGCGGCCCCTACGACGGCCACCGCGTCGAGAGCGTCGACCCGGACGGGGCGGTCAGTGCGGTGCTCGCGCCCGAACGGGCCCTCGGGTGCGTGGTCTACGCGGCCACCGAACTCGAAGGACCGGGTGTCGTACGGCACCTGGAAGGCACCCGGTTCTCCGTCGGCGAGCCCGACCGCACCGAATCGGCGCGCTGTCTCGCCTTCAGCGAGGCCATGCGGGCCGGCGGGCTGAAGTGCCCGGTCGAGCCTGATCTGCGCAACGACATCTGGCTCAAGCTGCTGGGCAACATCTCCTTCAACCCGATCAGCGCGCTCGCCCGCGCCACCATGCGGCAGATGTGCCTGCACGGCGGCACCCGCGAGGTCATCGCGATCATGATGACCGAGACGCTGGCGGTCGCCGAGGCCCTCGGCTGCGAGGTCGGCGTCTCCATCGAACGCCGGCTCGCGGGCGCCGAACGGGTCGGCGACCACCGCACCTCCACGCTCCAGGACCTGGAGCGCGGCAAGCCGCTGGAACTCGACGTGCTGCTCGCGGCCGTGGTCGAGCTGGCGGAGATCACCGGCGTCCCGGTGCCCACCCTGCGCACCGTGCACGCCATCTCGGACCTGCTCGCGCTGCGAAGCGCCGCATGAGGAACGCAGTATGAGGAGCGCCGTATGAGGAAACGCGATCGGACCCCGAAGACCTACACCCGGCTCACCCACCCCCTCGTCCGGGACGCGCGCGACGAGCCGTTCCGGCAGGCGAGTTGGGAGGAGGCCCTGGACCGCGCGGCCCGGGGCCTTGAGACGGCGCGCGGCGCGTTCGGCATGTTCTCCTGCGCCCGCGCCACCAACGAGATGAACTACGTGGCGCAGAAGTTCGCGCGGGTCGTCATGGGCACCAACAACGTCGACTCCTGCAACCGGACCTGTCACGCCCCGAGCGTGGCCGGTCTGTCCGCCGCGTTCGGCTCGGGCGGCGGGACGTCGTCGTACGAGGAGATCGAGCAGACCGACGTCATCGTGATGTGGGGCTCCAACGCCCGTTTCGCACACCCGATCTTCTTCCAGCACGTATTGAAGGGCGTGCACAACGGCGCTCGACTGTATGCGGTCGACCCGCGACGGACGTCCACCGCCGAGTGGGCGGAGAGCTGGCTCGGCCTCGACGTCGGCACGGACATCCCGATGGCGCACGCGATCGGCCGCGAGATCATCCGTGCGGGGCTGGCGAACGAGGCGTTCATCGAGCGGGCGACCAGCGACTTCGAGGAGTACCGGAAACTCGTCGAGCCGTGGACCCTGTCGCTCGCCCAGAAGGTGACGGGTGTACCGGCCGCGGCCATACGGGAGTTGGCGCACGCCTACGCGCGTGCCGAGCGCGCCCAGCTGTGCTGGACCCTCGGCATCACCGAGCACCACAACGGCACGGACAACGTCCGCGCACTGATCAACCTCTCGCTGCTCACCGGCCATGTGGGGCGCTACGGCTCCGGGCTGCAGCCCCTGCGCGGGCAGAACAACGTGCAGGGCGGCGGCGACATGGGAGCCATACCCAACCGGCTGCCCGGGTTCCAGGACATCCTCGACCCCGGCACCCGGCGGAAGTTCGAGTCGGCGTGGGACACCGTCATCCAGCCGCACTACGGAATGAACCTCACGGAGATGTTCGAGGCGATGGAGGACGGCACGCTGAAGGCGGTCTACTGCATCGGCGAGAACCCGGCACAGTCCGAGGCGGACGGCGAACAGGCCGTACGGCGCCTTGAGGCCCTGGACTTCCTCGTCGTGCAGGACATCTTCCTCACCAAGACGGCCGAGTTGGCGGACGTCGTGCTGCCCGCGACCGCCGGCTGGGCGGAGACCGAGGGCACCACCACCAACAGCGAGCGACGGGTCCAGCGGGTACGGCGGGCCCTCACCCCGCCCGGTGAGGCGCGCGAGGACATCGACATCATCTGCGAACTGGCGGCGCGGCTGGGCCACGAGTGGAAGTACGCCGACTCGGAGTCCGTGTGGAACGAACTGCGCTCGGTCTCGCCGGACCACTACGGGATGACGTACGAACGCCTGGAGGAGCATCAGGGCATCCAGTGGCCGTGCCCCGACACCGACGGGATCGAACCCGCCTATCTGCACGGCCGGTTGTGGCAGACGGACCCCGTACGGCGTGGCAGGCCCGCCCCGTTCGGGCTGGTGCGGCACGATCCGCCGGTCGACCTCACCGACGAGGAGTATCCGATTCGGCTCACCACCGGGCGACGGCTCGACTCCTACAACACCGGTGTGCAGAGCGGGAGTTTCGCGTCCCCGTTGCGGCGCGGCGAGTTCATCGAGCTGTGCCCGGAGGACGCCGAACGGTACGGGGTCGTGGTCGGCGAGGAGGTACAGGTGGCCTCGCGGCGCGGAGCGGTCGTGGCGCCGGTGTGGATCGACACCGCCCTGCGGCCCGGGCTGGCCTTCATGACCATGCACTTTCCCGACGAGGTGGACACCAACCGGCTGACGATCGAGGCGAACTGTCCGATCGCGGGGACGGCGGAGTTCAAGGCGTCGGCGATCCGGATCGAGAAGCTGCCGATCACGACGACCGTCGGCTGACGTCAACGGCCCAGTCCGCTCAAGAGTGAGGTGACCTGGTGGATCTGCACTTCGGTGACAGCAAGCCGACGGACGAGGAACGGGCGGCGGTCGACGCGCTGCTGGGTCTGCCCGAGTCCTCCTGGGAGGGGGCCGACCGGTCCGACGCCGACCTGCGGTGGGCGCGCGGCGGGCGCGCGGCCCGGGACCGGCGCGACCTGCTGTTGCCGGGGCTGCACGCGATCAACGACCGGGTCGGCTGGATCAGCGAGGGCGCCCTGGACTACCTGTGCCGGCGGCTGACGGTGCCGCCGGCGGAGGCGTACGGGGTGGCCACCTTCTATGCGATGTTCTCCGTCAAGCCGCGTCCCGCGACCGTGCTGCACGTGTGCACGGATCTCGCGTGCGCGGCGGCCGGGGCGGCCGAGCTGTGCGCCGGGATCGAGTCCCGGCTGGGACTCGGCAGCGGGGTCTCGGTGGAGCGCGGCCCCTGTCTCGGCCTGTGCGAACGGGCTCCGGCCGCGCTCGCGGTCAAGGCCGGCGATCCGGTGCGTACGGCGGTCTCGGCGCCGGCGACCGTGCGCGACGCCGTACTCGCCGCGAGCGCGCCCGACTCCGCCCCGCAGGAGCCGCCGGCGCAGACGGCGGTGCCGCAGGCGGGGGACCCGGCGTTGACGCTGCTGCGCCGGGTCGGTGTGGTGGATCCGGCCGGTCTCGACGACTACCGGGCGAACGGCGGCTACACCGCGCTCCGGCGGGCCTTCGAGCTGGGTCCCGCCGGGGTGATCCGTGAGGTGACGGACTCCGGCCTGGTCGGGCGGGGTGGCGCCGCCTTCCCCACCGGCCGCAAATGGCAGGCGACGGCGTCCCAGCCCGACCGTCCGCACTACCTGGTGTGCAACGCGGACGAGTCCGAGCCGGGCACCTTCAAGGACCGCGTACTCATGGAGGGCGATCCGTACGCGCTCGTGGAGGCGATGACGATCGCCGCGTATGCGACCGGGGCGCACCGCGGATACCTGTACCTGCGCGGTGAATACCCGCGGGCGTTACACCGTATGCACTATGCCGTCGACCAGGCACGGGCCCGTGGGCTGCTCGGTGACGACATCCTCGGCCAGGGCTACGCCTTCGACATCGAGATCCGGCGAGGCGCGGGCGCCTACATCTGCGGCGAGGAGACGGCCCTGTTCAACTCCATCGAGGGCTACCGGGGCGAGCCGCGCTCGAAGCCGCCCTTCCCCGTGGAGAAGGGCCTGTTCGGCAAGCCGACGGTGGAGAACAACGTGGAGACCCTGGTCAACGTGCTGCCGATCCTGACCATGGGCGCCCCCGCGTACGCGGCGATCGGCACGGGGAAATCCACCGGACCCAAGCTGTTCTGCGTGTCGGGCAGTGTGCACCGGCCGGGGGTCTACGAGCTGCCGTTCGGCGCCACGCTGGGCGAACTGCTGGAGCTCGCGGGTGTCCGCGGGCCCTTGCGCGCCGTCCTCCTCGGCGGGGCGGCCGGCGGCTTCGTCAGGCCGGACGAACTGGACATCCCGCTCACCTTCGAAGGCACCCGGGAGGCGGGCACCACGCTCGGCTCGGGGGTCGTGATGGCCTTCGACGACACGGTCCCGCTGCCCCGGCTCCTGCTGCGCATCGCCGAGTTCTTCCGGGACGAGTCGTGCGGGCAGTGCGTGCCGTGCCGGGTCGGGACGGTGCGGCAGGAGGAGGCGCTGCACCGGATCTCGGAGCGTACGGGCGCCGCAGCGGCCGATGACATCGCCCTGCTCAGGGAGGTCGGCCGCGCGATGCGGGACGCCTCGATCTGCGGTCTGGGGCAGACCGCGTGGAACGCCGTGGAATCCGCCATCGACCGTCTGGGGGCGTACGAATGACCGTGACACCGCTGGGGATACCGCGCCGTCTGCTGGAGTTCACGGTCGACGGGGAGGCCGTCAGGGTTCCGGAGGGGTCGACGATCCTCGACGCCTGCCGGGCGGCCGGGAAGGACGTCCCGACGCTCTGCCAGGGCGACACCCTCGCCCCGAAGAACGCCTGCCGTCTGTGCGTCGTCGAGGTGGAGGGCGCGCGCACCCTGGTCCCGGCCTGCTCCCGCAGGGCCGAGCCCGGCATGCAGGTGCGCACCGACACCGAGCGGGCCCGGCACAGCCGCAAGATCGTCCTGGAGCTGCTGGCCTCCTCGGTCGACCTGTCGACGACACCGGAGGTCGCGGGGTGGCTCAAGGAGTACGAGGCGAAGCCGGACCGCTTCGGCCCGGACGCGGCCCGCCTGGAGGAGGCACCGAGGATCGACAACGAGCTGTACGTGCGGGACTACGGCAAGTGCATCCTCTGCTACAAGTGCGTCGACGCCTGCGGCGACCAGTGGCAGAACACCTTCGCGATCTCCGTCGTGGGGCGCGGTTTCGATGCCCGGATCGCGGTGGAGCACGACGGGCCGCTCACCGAGTCGGCGTGCGTGTACTGCGGCAACTGCATCGAGGTGTGCCCGACGGGGGCGCTGTCGTTCACGTCGGAGTTCGACATGCGGGCGGCGGGTACCTGGGACGAGTCGGCGCAGTCGGAGACGACCACGGTGTGCGCGTACTGCGGAGTGGGCTGCAACCTGACGCTGCACGTGCAGGACAATGAGATCGTCAAGGTCACCTCGCCGCACGACAACCCGGTGACCCACGGCAATCTCTGCATCAAGGGCCGTTTCGGCTACCAGCACGTACAGAACCGGGGCTGATCAGGACATGGGACGAGTCACGGAACGACGCAAGGTGATCCGCATCCGGGACGGGGTGGTCTCCAGCCGCCCGGACACGCTCGTCGCCGAGGAACCGCTGGAGATCAGACTCAACGGCAAGCCACTCGCGATCACCATGCGCACACCGGGTGACGACTTCGCGCTGGCCGCCGGTTTCCTGGTGAGCGAGGGTGTCCTGGCCACCGCATCCGATCTGCTGAACATCGTCTACTGCGCGGGGGCGACCGCGGACGGTGTGAACACGTACAACGTGGTGGACGTGAAGACGGCTCCGGACGTCGTGATGCCGGACATCACCCTGGAGCGGAACGTCTACACCACCTCGTCCTGCGGCCTGTGCGGGAAGGCGAGCCTCGACGCGGTGCGCACGACAGCCCGCTGGCCCATCGCCGACACTCCCCCGGTCCGCGTCGGCCCGGAGCTGCTCGCGGGCCTCCCCGACCGGCTGCGCGCCGCCCAGCGCGTCTTCGACCGGACGGGGGGCCTGCACGCGGCGGCCCTGTTCACCGAGGAAGGCGAGCTGGTCGACGTACGGGAGGACGTGGGCCGGCACAACGCGGTCGACAAGCTCGTCGGCCGTGCCCTGCAGAACGGGGACCTGCCGCTGTCCCGCTCGATCCTGCTGGTGTCGGGCCGGGCGTCCTTCGAGCTGGCGCAGAAGGCCGTGATGGCCGGTATCCCGGTGCTGGCGGCCGTCTCGGCGCCGTCGTCGCTGGCCGTGGACCTGGCCGCGGAGACCGGGCTGACCTTGGTGGGCTTCCTGCGGGGCAGCTCCATGAACGTGTACGCGGGCGAGGACCGTGTCGCCCTGCGGGCCGCGGCCTCCCGGGGCTGACCCGGTTCCCCGCGACACGGCGGCGGGGCCCCGACCGGCGGGGAGCGCCCCCTGCGCCGCAGGGGCCCCGCCTCAGTCCTGCCGCACCGAGCCGGCGGTGAACCGTACCTGATCCCCCGTCACCACCGTACCCAGCCGCGGGAAGTCGAGGCGGACGGACGCCTCGTGCTCGGCTGCCGTGAGCGCGGTCATGGCGTCCTCGACGAACACGAGGTCGTAGCCGAGGTCGCCGGCCGCGCGGGCGGTGGACTCCACTCCGAGGTTGGTGGCGATGCCGCCGAAGACCAGGGTGGTGACACCGTGCCGGCGCAACCGGTCGTCGAGGCCGGTGCCCTGGAAGCCGCCGATGGTCCGTTTGACGATCTCCAGGTCGCCGTCGTGGAACAGTCCGGCGGCGAGACCGCTGCCGGGCGGCTGCTCGGCAACCCCGGGGCGCTCGACGCGCACCAGGACGACGAGCGCGCCGGCCGAGCGGAACCGGGCCGCCAACTCCTCGGACACGGCAAGGACTTCGAAGCCCTTACGGGGCTCGGACGGCAGGGCGAGGATGCGCTCCATCAGGTCGACGAGTACGAGGGCGGTGCGGGCGGGATCGAGCGAGAGGCCGGAATCGGCGGGGTGCGGTGCGGTCATGACGGAACGTTATCCGCCGTCAGCCCTCCGTACCGGGAATCCGGGTCAACGGTCCCATGAACGGGTCGCGTTCGGCAGGCGACAACGGCGCGAGGAGTGCGGCGTCGGCCTCACGGGCGGGCTTCCTCGTGCGCTGCGCGGCCATCGGCGTCACCCTTCCCGTCGTCCGAAGGCCGCCGGGGCCGCCGGGGCCGCTGAGGCGCCGAGGTCGCCGATGCCGCCGAGCCGGTTCCCCTCGACGGTAGATCGCCGGCGAGGTGGCGGGCCGTGGGCGCCGGGACACAGCGCCTCCGCCTCGGACCGGCGACCGCGCGACACGGCTCCGCTTCGCCCACGGATCGTGTCACGGGGCGGCCTCGGCACGGTGCCGCCGCGGCCGTGACGCGCCCGCCGCGCCGGCTCACGCCACTGACGGTCCGTCAGACATAGCATCTCCTGATGTTCGGACCGGAAAAGGCAGGTGCCTCATGTCGGCATGGTTCCACGCACGTCTGAGACCCGTCCTGGCAGCGGTCGCCACCACGGTGGCGATGGCCGCCTCACCCCCTCCCGCGCACGCCCGGCCCCACGCGGCCTCGGCCGCTTTCCAGCAGCAGGTCCTCTTCAAGGCCTCCGAGGACCCCGGCTACGCCTGTTTCCGCATCCCGGCGATCGTGCGGACGGTCGACGGCACACTGCTGGCGTTCGCCGAGGGCCGGGTCCGCGACTGCGGTGACGCCGGCGACATCGACATCGTCCTCAAGCGCTCCACGGACGGCGGCCGCACCTGGGGCCCGCTCCAGGTGGTCAACGACGGCGGCGGCGACACCCACGGCAACCCCGCCCCGCTCGTCGACCGGACGACCGGCCGCATTCTGCTCGCCGAGACCTACAACTCCGGCCGCGCCGACGGCACCTGCCCCATGCCCTGCGGCCGGACCCCGCATCTGCAGTACAGCGACGACGACGGACTGACCTGGTCGACGCCGCGCGATCTGAGCCCCGAGATCCGTCCCGCGCGGTGGAACGCCTGGTACGCCACCGGCCCGGTGCACGGCATCCAGCTCGTCCGCGGCCCGCACGCCGGGCGGCTGGTGTTCGGCGTCAACACCGAGACGTGGGACGGGGGCCGGGTCACCACCCAGCACGCGGCCCTGGTCGTCAGCGACGACGGCGACCACTGGAGGATCGGCGCGACCGACTCCTGGCCGGTCCCCGCGGACGGCACGTTCCGGCAGAAGCCGTCCGAGCTGACCCTCGGCGAACGCGCCGACGGCTCCCTGCTGGTCAGCGGCCGGGAACAGAACGGCACCGACCCCGGCCACCGCACCCAGGCCGTCAGCCTCGACGGCGGCGACAGCTTCACCACCCCCTTCACCGCCCTCCCCGACCTGTACGCACCCCAGGTCCAGTGCGCCACCCTCCCCCTCGGCGAGCGTCTGCTGCTGTCCTGCCCCGGCGACCCCGACCGCCGCCGGACCATGATGATCCGTTCCTCCTACGACGGCGGCACCACCTGGGACAGCGTCGACCGGGGCACGGTGGTGACCACGGACTGGTCCGGCTACTCCGACATGGCGCCGGTCGACGACGCCACGGTGGGCCTGCTGTACGAGGGCGGTGCCGTCGACGCCCGCGACGAGATCCGCTTCGCCCGGTTCACCGAGGACTGGCTGCGACCGCGCCGGGACCCCGATCCGACCACCGCCGACCTCGCCCCGGGCGCCCCGCCCGCGGCCGTGCTCGGCGGGGCCCGGCCGACGGCCGGCGTGACCGGCGGCGCCCTGGAGTTCGACGGCGCCGACGACGCCGTACGCCTGCCCCACCGCGCTCGGCTGCTCCTCGGGACGAGGGACTTCACGGCGTCCCTCTGGTTCCGGTACACGGCGAAGAGCGGGGAGCAGCCGCTGCTGTGGATGGGCGGGACCGGCGCCAGTCAGCCGCAGATCTGGCTGCGCGCGGATCCCGCCGGCAAGCGGCTGCACGGCGGGATCACCGTGCGCGACGGGGCGACGGCCGTCCGCACGGCGTCCGTGAGCACCGCCGCCGCCCACAACGACGGCCGGTGGCACCGTCTGGTCCTGCGCCGGGGCGGCGGGCGGCTGACCCTGTTCGTCGACGGTACGGCGGCCTCCACCGCGGACGTGGCCGGTTCCGTCAGCCGCAACTCGCCGTTCGGGGTGCACATCGGGCAGCGCATGGACAGCCGGGCCTTCTTCACCGGGGCGATCGACGAGGTCCGGGTCGTCGACCGGGCGCTCACCGACGCGGAAGTCGCCGCGGGGACGGCACCGTTGGCGGACACCGTTCTGTGGCTGCCCATGGACCGGGTGAGCGCGAACCGCTAACGTCCCGGAGCGTGCCCGAGATCGGATCAGCACGACAGCGCACGGGAGCCGGGGCCGGCCTGCTGCTGGCCCTGGTTCTCACGGCCGTGCTGCTCATCGCCCTCCCGGACGACGACGATCGACAGAATGCCGACGACTGTATACCGCATACCGTCGCCTCCTGGTCGGCCGACAACCGTCTGAACACCGAGTTCGCCCGCTACGGCGACGACGCCGCCCGCACCGACGACTGGACCGGCGGCGACGGCACGCACTCGGTCCGGCTCCCGGACGGCCGGCTGCTGTGGCTGTTCTCGGACACCTACCTCGGCCGGGTGCACGGCCCGCCGAACCCGGTCGGCGAGTCCTACGCCTGGCGCGACGGCACCGCGCCACTGGTGCGCAACTCGGCCGTCGTGATGCGCGACGGCCGCCTCGAGACCACGCTGCCCGCGCCCCTCTTCCCGGACCCGGGCCCGGGCCAGTGGCGCTGGCCGGTCGCCGCCCGGGTCGAGCCCCGCTCCCCCGGCTCCTCCGAGCAGGTGCTGCGGGTGCTGCTGTGGGTGCGGACCGCGGGAGCCGCGCCCTGGGTCTACGGGGTGCCCACCGCCACCGAGGTCGCCACGCTCTCCCTGCCCGACCTGCGGGTGGAGTCCGTGGTGGAGGTCCTGGACCAGCGGCTCGTGCGGGATCCGTCCCGGCGGGTGCTGTTCGGCACCACACTGGTCGACGAGGACGGCTGGACGTACGTCTTCGGCGGCGACGACGGTCAGGCGGCGTCCCGGCCCGCCTCGCAGGCGTACGTGGCGCGGATACCCGAGGGCGGGCTCGGGGATCCGGCCGCCTGGGAGTACTGGGACGGCTCCGCCTGGGCGGCGCGGGCCCGTCCGGGCGCGGTGCTCGGGGACGGGCGGCGCACCGGGGTGGGCAGCGCGTTCTCGGTGGTGCGCCAGGACGGGACGTACGTCCTGTTCACCATGGCGGCGGGGGCGCGCGGGCTGACCACGGTGACGTCGTACTGGGCGTGCTCCCCCACCGGCCCCTGGCACGGCCCGGCGAAGGACTTCACGGCCGCGCTGCCGCCCGGGCAGGTCGCCGCGTACAACCCGCAGACGCACCCGGAGCTGAGCGACGGCGGGCGGGTGGTGCTCAGCTACGACGTCAACTGGCTGGAGCCCGCCGGGGCGGCGGCGCAGCTCAATCGGAACGTGTCCCTGTACCGACCGCGGTTCGTGAGTCTGCGTCTGAAGCCGGCGAGGTGACCTCCTCGCGTGCGTCGCGCGAGCGGCGCTTGGCGATCACCGCGCACACCATCAGCTGCATCTGATGGAAGAGCATCAGCGGCAGCACGGCCAGTGAGGCGTGCGCGCCGAACAGGACGCTCGCCATGGGCAGCCCGGAGGCGAGGGACTTCTTCGAGCCGGCGAACTGGATCGCGATCCGGTCCTCCCGGCCGAAGCGCAGCGCCTTGGCGCCGTACCAGGTCACCAGGAGCATCACGGCGAGCAGGACGGCCTCCACGGCCATCAGCCCGGCCAGTCGCAGGGGGCTGACCTGGTGCCAGATGCCCTGGACCATGCCCTCGCTGAACGCGGTGTAGACGACGAGCAGGATGGAGCCGCGGTCGACCAGGCCGAGGGCCTTCTTGTGCCGGGTGACGAAGGCGCCGATCCAGCGGCGCAGCAGCTGCCCGGCGAGGAAGGGCACCAGCAGCTGGAGCACGATCTTCAGGACCGAGCCGGCGGAGAACCCGCCGCCGCCGCTGCCGAGCAGGGCCGCGGCCAGCAGCGGGGTGACGACGATGCCGGCCAGGGAGGAGAAGGAGCCGGCGCAGATCGCGGCGGGCACGTTCCCGCGGGCGATGGAGGTGAAGGCGATCGACGACTGGATGGTCGACGGGACGAGGGTGAGGAAGAGCAGTCCCTGGTAGAGCGGGTGGGTCAGGAACACCGGGACGAGTCCGCGGGCGGCCAGACCGAGCAGCGGGAAGACGACGAACGTGCAGGCCAGGACCGTGACGTGGAGCCGCCAGTGCTTGAGCCCGTCGAGCGCCTCCCGGGTGGACAGGCGGGCGCCGTACAGGAGGAAGAGGAACGCGATGGCGGCCGTGGAGGCGCCGGAGGCCACGTCGGCGCCCGTTCCGCGCGCGGGGAGGAGGGCCGCGAGACCCACCGTCCCGAGCAGCAGCAGGATGTACGGGTCGATCGGCATCCAACTCGGCCAACGCAGGCGTTTCACGGTGCTCCACTTGCTTGTCGCTTCGCTTGTCGCTGTGGGTGTCAACAGGGGTGTCGCTGGGGGCGGGCTCGGTCTCGGTGGTCCGGGGCCACGGGTCCCCCTCTCATCGTGCTCCCTCACACGGCGATCGGGAATCCGGCATACCGCTCTGACTGTCATCACGTTCCGCGATAGCGTGGGGCGCGTGTACGACCCCTCCCAGCTGCGTACGTTCCTGTCCGTGGCCCAGACGCTGAGTTTCACCCAGGCCGCCCGGCGTCTCGGCCTGCGCCAGTCCACCGTCAGCCAGCACGTGCGGCGGCTGGAGGACGCCACCGGGCGGCAGCTGTTCAGCCGGGACACCCACTCCGTGGAACTGACGGAGGACGGCGAGGCGATGCTCGGTTTCGCACGGCGGATCCTGGAGGTGCACGAGCAGGCGACGACGTTCTTCACGGGTGCGCGGGTGCGCGGCCGGCTGCGTTTCGGCGCGTCGGAGGACTTCGTGCTGACCCGGCTGCCGGAGATCCTGGAGGCCTTCCGCTACGACCATCCCGAGGTCGACCTGGAGCTGACGGTCGAACTGTCGGGCACGCTGCACGAGCAGCTGGCGGCCGGGAAGCTGGACCTGGTGCTGGCGAAGCGGCGCCCCGAGGACCCGCACGGCCGGCTGGTGTGGCGTGACACGTTGACGTGGATCGGCGCGGAGCGGCTGCGGCTGGACGCGGACCGTCCGGTGCCGCTGATCGTGTACCCGCCGCCGGGCATCACCCGGGCGCTCGCCCTGGAGGCGCTGGAGCGGCAGGGGCGGGCCTGGCGCATCACGTGCACCAGCGCCAGCCTCAACGGGCTGATCGCGGCGGCCCGCGCGGGCCTCGGCGTGATGGCCCACTCGCGCGGCCTGGTCCCGCCCGGCCTGGTGCGCGTCCCCGAGCGGGCGGGGCTGCCGGAACTCGGCCGGGTCGACTTCGTCCTGGCGCACGGGGGCCGCCGGACGGCCGCCCAGGGCGCCGCGGACGCGCTGGCGGCGGCGATCCTGGCGGGCGGGGACCGGCTGCACCGGCGCTGAGGGGACGGCGCGGCGCCCCCGGCCGGGACGAACCGGGCAGCCGCCCGGGCGGCCGGCTCAGGCAGGCGCACCGACCCGACGCGCCCTTGCCGACGCCGGGGACGGGGGCCGGGGGCGGGGACTGCGGCGCGCGAGCAGAGACGGCGGCGCGAGCGGAGGAGTGACGGATGCGGCCGTGCGGACGCTGAGAGAGGTGAGGGCCGCGCGCGCCGCGCGCAGGCCCGCCGACGGGGCACGCGGGTGTCATCGAGTCGTACAGATTCGGTGGAGATTACGGTACCGAAACTTACTCAGCCGTCAGTTTCCTGTCCGACCCTTCCCCATGTGAGCGCATTTCGCGTCACTGACCAGCGCATACGTGAACACTGCTCGTGTTCGGCCCCCTCCCGCCCTGTTCCCGGGTGGGGTAGCTTTCACGGCGCTGTGGGGGAGCGCCACAAGAAGCGGGGAGCGGGGTTTGCGCGAGTTCACCAACCCTCCGTTGGCGTTGGCACCGCCGGTGGGCGGTCTGGCCGACGTCGTCTTCGAGCATGCCCGGGAAGACCCGCTGCACATCGCGCTCGGCCGCAAGGGCGAAGACGGCCGGTGGCGTGACGTGACCGCCGCCGAGTTCCGCGACGAGGTCCTGGCCCTGGCCAAGGGCCTGCTCGCCCAGGGTGTCCGCTTCGGCGACCGGGTCGCGATCATGTCCCGCACCCGCTACGAGTGGACGCTGTTCGACTTCGCGCTGTGGACGATCGGCGCCCAGGTGGTGCCGGTCTACCCCACCTCCTCGGCGGAACAGTGCTTCTGGATGCTGTACGACGCCGAGTGCACGGCGGCGGTCGTGGAGCACGAGGACCACGCGATGACGATCGCCACCGTCATCGACCGGCTGCCGCGGCTGGGCCGGCTGTGGCAGCTGGACGAGGGCGCCGTGCGGGAGCTGTACGACGCCGGCGTCCACCTCGACGACGAGGTGGTGCACCGGCACCGGCAGGCGGTCACCCCGGACTCGGTCGCGACGATCCTCTACACGTCCGGCACCACGGGCCGCCCCAAGGGCTGCGTCATCTCGCACGGCAACTTCATGTACGAGGCGGACACGGTCATCCAGCGCTGGGAGCCGGTGTTCCACTCCAGGAAGGGCGACGAGGCGGCGACCCTGCTGTTCCTGCCGCTCGCGCACGTCTTCGGACGGATGGTCCAGATCGCCGGGATCCGCGGCAAGGTGAAGTTCGGCCACCAGCCGCAGCTGAACGCGGCCGCCCTGCTGCCGGACCTGGCCGCCTTCAGGCCGACGTTCTTCCTCGCCGTGCCGTACATCTTCGAGAAGGTGTTCAACTCCGCCCGCCGCAAGGCGGAGAAGGACGGCAAGGCCGGAGCGTTCGAGAAGGCCGTCGAGGTCGCCGTGAAGTACGCGGACGCCGTGGAGGCGAAGGCCTGGGGCATCGGACCGGGACCGTCGGCGGCGCTGCGGATGCAGCACCAGCTCTTCGACAAGCTGGTGTACTCCAAGGTGCGGGCCGCGATGGGCGGCCGGATCCGGCACGCCATGTCGGGCGGTTCGGCGATGGACCGCAGGCTCGGCCTGTTCTGGGCGGGTGCGGGCGTGCACATCTACGAGGGGTACGGCCTCACCGAGACCGCGGCCGCCGCGACCGCGAACCCGCCCGAACGCACCCGCTACGGCACGGTCGGGCAGCCCATCCCGGGCATGACCGTGCACATCGCGGACGACGGGGAGATCTGGCTGCGCGGCGAGAACGTCTTCCAGGGCTACCTCAACAACCCCAAGGCCACCGACCAGGCGCTGCACGACGGCTGGCTGGCCACCGGCGACCTCGGCGCCCTCGACGTGGACGGCTACCTCACCATCACCGGCCGCAAGAAGGAGATCCTGGTCACCTCCGGCGGCAAGAGCGTCTCCCCCGGTCTGCTGGAGGAGCGGGTCCGCGACCATCCGCTGGTCGCCCAGTGCATCGTCGTCGGCAACGACCGGCCGTACATCGCCGCGTTGGTCACCCTGGACCAGGAGGCCGTCGAGCACTGGCTGGCGATGCGCGGCAAAGCGCGGATGCCGGCGGCCCAGCTGGTGCGCGACGCGGACCTGGAGGCCGAGGTCAGGCGCGCCGTGGTCGCCGCCAACACGCTGGTCTCGCAGGCCGAGTCGATCCGCACCTTCCGCATCCTGGCCCAGCCCTTCACCGAGGAGCACGGACTGCTGACGCCGTCGCTGAAGCTCAAGCGCAAGGCGATCGAGAACGCGTACGCCAATGAGGTCGAGGCGCTGTACCGAGCCTGAGGTTGTTTCCGGCGGATTCTCCGGTCAGGAATGCATCAGGGCTCGTGATCGTTGACGATGGGACGTGACATCTGTCGACAACCGTAAGGATCAAGAGCTCGTGAGCAGCAAGGTCCCCCCGATCATCCTCAACAACGGCGTCGAGATGCCCCAGCTGGGCTTCGGCGTCTGGCAGGTGCCGGACGACGAGGCGGAGCGGGCCGTCTCCACCGCGCTGGAGGCCGGGTACCGCAGCATCGACACAGCGGCGATCTACGGCAACGAAGAGGGCACCGGCAAGGCCATCGCCGCCGCCGGCCTTCCCCGCGAGGACGTCTTCGTCACCACCAAGCTCTGGAACAGCGAGCAGGGCTACGACTCCACGCTGCGTGCCTTCGACACGTCGCTGGAGAAGCTCGGCCTGGACTACGTCGACCTGTACCTGATCCACTGGCCGATGGCGTCCGCGGACAAGTACGTCGACACCTACAAGGCGTTCGAGAAGCTGCACGCCGACGGGCGCGCGCGGGCCATCGGTGTCTCCAACTTCCTGCCGGAGCACCTGGAGCGGCTGATCGGCGAGACGTCGGTCGTTCCGGCGGTCAACCAGATCGAGCTGCACCCGCACCTGCAGCAGCACGCCTCCCGTGAGTACCACGCGGCGCAGGGCATCGCCACCGAGGCCTGGTCGCCGCTCGGCCAGGGCAAGGGGCTGCTGGAGGTTCCGGCGGTCGTGGCCATCGCGCGCAAGCACGAGCGGACCCCGGCCCAGGTCGTGCTGCGCTGGCACCTCCAGCTCGGCAACGTGGTGATCCCGAAGTCCGTGACGCCGTCCCGGATCAAGGAGAACATCGAGGTCTTCGACTTCAGCCTGGACACCGAGGACCTGGCGGCGATCAGCGCGCTGAACGAGGACCGCCGTCTGGGCCCCGACCCGGCGACGTTCGACGCGGGCTGACCCTCTCGGCCGCATCTGCCGGCCTCGCGCCCCGGGATCGCCCACGGTCCCGGGGCGCTGTCATGTCCGACCCCCGTACGGACGATTGACCCGATCATGCCGAGGGGGCACCGTGGACGCCGCCAGGTAAGGAAACTCTCCTTAAGACAAGGGTCCCCACCGTGCGTACCCGATCGCTGACCCTCTCCGTGGCCTGCTCGGCCGCCCTGCTCGCCGCCGGGGTCCTCCCCGCGACCGCCTCCGGCAGGCCCGCACCGACGTCCGCCCGGGAGGGCACGGTCAGCGCGGCCGACCTGCTCGCCGAGGTGACCTCCTGCTCCCAGATCTCGAACGGCAGATACCGCACCGACCTGGACAGCGCGCCGACGGTCCCCGTGTGCGGCAAGCACGGCGCGGTGTTCTGGAAGGCCGACATGGACATCGACTGCGACGGCCAGCGCACCGAGCGCTGCAACGAGAACACCGATCCCTGGTTCCAGGACGACACCGCCTTCCACCAGTCCGACGGCAGGCCCCTGAGGTCGGACACCCTGCCCTACGTCGTCGTGCCCGGCGCGGGCGGCATCTGGGACCCTGCGCACGCGGGCATCCGCGGCGGTGGTGTCGTCGCGGTGATCCACGACGACCAGGTGCGGTACGCCGTCATCGGCGACACCGGCCCCGCGAAGATCATCGGCGAGGCCTCGTACGCCACCGCCGAGGCCCTCGGGATCGACCCGGACCCGGCGACCGGCGGCACCGACTCCGAGGTGACCTACATCCTGTTCCGCGACTCCCGGGTGTCCCCCATCGAGAGCCACGGCGCGGCGGTGTCCCTCGGGAACCGGTTGGCGCAGCAGTTCCTCCGGGACAACTGACCACGCTGGGGCGTCAGTTGGGCTGCCCGATCGGCCGTACGACGACCGTGTTGATGTCGACTCCGGCGGGCTGCCCGACGGCCCACACGATGGAGTCGGCGATCTGGCCGGCGGTGAGCAGATGACCGGGCGGCAGACTGCCGTAGCTGTCCCAGAAGGGGGTCTCCACCCGGCCGGGCGCGATCAGCGTCACGCCCACCCCGAAGCCGGTCACCTCACGGCGGGTGTTCTCGGCGAGACCGGTCACCGCCCACTTCGTCGCCCCGTAGATGTTGCCCGGCGTGGGCACGAACCCCGCCTCGCTGCCGACCAGCACGATCCGCCCCCGGGTCTCCTTCAGCGCGTCGACCGACGCCCGGATGAGCAGCGCGGGGCCGAGCACGTTGGTCAGCACCATCTCGGTCCAGCCGGCCGGGTCGCCCTCGGCGACCGAGTCGTGGGTGGCGAAGCCGGCGTTGGCGACGACGGTGTCCAGTCGACCGTATTCCTTGAGCGTACGGTCGACAGCCGACCGTATGTGGTCGTAGTCGGCCGCGTCGCCGACGCACGTCATCAGCTCGTCGGGGTCGCCGAGTTCCGCGGCGAAGGCGCGCAGCCGCTCCTCGCCGCGGCCGGTGACGACCACCCGCTGCCCGGCGTCCAGCAGCCGCCGGGCGACCGCGGCGCCGATACCGCTGCCTCCGCCGGTGATGAGCGTGACCGGAGAGTCGGTCATGCGTTCCCCCTGTTGCTCCTCGGTGTGCCCTGATGTACCTCGGTGTCCTGGACGGACGGAGGGAGTCCATCAGTTGAAGCACTCTCGAAGTCAAGGGCGTCGGAGGCGGTCGGCGGTCGGCGGTCGGCGGTCGGCGGTCGTCGGTCGGCGGTCGTCGGTCCGCGGTCGGCGGTCGGCGGTCCGCGGTCGGCGGTCCGCGGTCGATCTCAGTCGGTACGCACCGCCGTGTACACCGTATGCACGGCGAGCAGGAAGACGTCCGGCCGTCGGTGCACGCTCGCCGGGTCGTCGGGGTCGAGGAGCCGGTCGAGGGTGGCGCGGTCGGTGGCGTCCAGGTCGTCGCCGCAGGCGTCCCGCAGGCGGGTGAGGGAGGCGGCGACGTGGGCGCGGGCCCGGTCGGTGGTCGGTGCGGGCAGGTCGAGCAGGAAACTGCGCGTGCCGGTGTGTCGGAGGCCCGCGGCGGCCATCAGCGCCGGCCAGTCCTCGGTCTCGGTGACCGCCCCGGGCAGGTCCGCGCGCATGCGGGCGAACCGCTCCGCCTCCAGCGCGTCCAGCCGGGCCTGCAGTCCGGGGCGGCCGATGCCGATGTCGCGGGGCAGGAAGCGGGCGGGCAGACCGCCCTCCAGGAGCGCGAGGGTGCCGCCGGACGCGAGCCGGGCGGCGAAGGCGGCGAGGGCGGCTCGCTGGTCGCCGAGGTGGTGCAGGCTCCGGCTGGCCCACAGCAGGTCGGCGGGGTAGTCCAAGTCGTCCAGTACGCCGGGCAGTTCACCGGCGAGGGTGCCGAAGCGGTCGGCCACGCCGAGCCGGGCGGCGCGGGCGCGGGCCCGTTCCAGCAGCGGCTCGCTGCCGTCCACGGCGATGACCCGGGCGCCGGGGAAGGAGTCGGCGAGCAGGCAGGAGACGACACCGGGTCCGCTGCCCGCGTCGACGATCAGCCCGGGCTCGGTCTGCTTGTGGCCGAGCCATGCGAGAGCCCTCTCGTACAGGGGCGTGAACAACTCCGCCTCGGACTCCAGCAGCGGAGCCATCTCGTTCCAGTCGGGGTGGGTGTGGCCGTGGTGGTGGTCCTGGTGGTGATCCGGGTGGTGGTCGTGCGCCATGGTGGTCAGCCTCTCGTCGCGATGCGGCCAGCGTGCGCCGACGCACCGCGAGGGGGCCACCGATGTTGCCACGACGGCAAAAACGAGATGCGTCCCGTGCACCGGTCCCCGGGACACCGGACACCAGACAGGGAACACGGAACACGGGAGGCCGCCGCACCACGGCACCCGCCCCCGCGTCACGGGGCAGCGCCGCTGTATCCGGCGGTGTCCCTGGGCGGGAGCGGGCGGACGGGAACTGTTGGGCCGTGGTGCTCGCGATCCGCCGGGGTCCGGCCCGTCAGAGCCGGCCCCGGCGCATCGCCTAGGGTGTTACAGCGCCGGGTAGGCGTTCTTCATGAGCTCCTGGAACTGTGCCGAGAACCAGTGTCCCGAGAGCGGGGAGTTCGGCAGGGCACCGGACAGGTTGTTGCCGTTGCGCGGGTTGCCCGTGTAGGTCGGGTCGCACATCCGGTCGAAACCCTTGCCCTCGTCGTTCGGGATGGCGCTGCTGGAGCCGTCGGACTCACCCGGGGGCTTCATCCAGACGTACGCGTCGATCCCGGCGGCCGGGTTGGCCTGCGGGCGCTCGCCGAGGCCGGCGCCGGCCTGGTTGCACCAGTTGCCGATGTGGATGCGGCGGTCGTAGCGGCCGCCGTCGACGTAGGTGTCCACGGTGGTCGTGGCGCCCGGCGCGGCGGGCCGTGCGGTGCCGCCCCAGCCGTTGCGGGAGGTGTCGATCAGCATGCCGATGCCCGAGTTGAAGCCTGCCGTGACCAGCTGGTTGCGGAAGCCCTGGGCGAAGGTCAGCTCGTCGACGTACCGGTTCCAGTCGACCCACTTCGACTCGCGGACGGACTTGCCGGCCACGTTGTCGTTGATGGTGAAGTTGTTCTCCTTCAGGGCGCTGTAGTTGGCCGTGTTGGTGATGAAGCCGTGGACGTCGTTGACGGTGGCGCCCTCGGTGGTGGCCGCCTCCTTGAACAGGGCGGCGCTGGGGGCGAAGTTGTCGTCCCAGCCGATCCAGCCGTGGTGTCCGGCGTCGATGTAGTTGTAGACGTTGGGCGCGTCACCGAGCTTGTTCAGGGCGTATCCGACGCCCTTCTGGTAGTTGCCGTTGGCCTTCATCACGTCGCACTGCGGCGTGGCGGTGGGCCGGCTGCCGGTGTTGGTGACGAGGTTGGGCAGCGAGTCGATCTCGATGGTGGTGACGATCCGCAGCCCCGCGTACTTGGCGTCGGCGAGGGTCGCGGCGATCGGGTCGATGTACTGGGTCTTGTACTTGTCGATCTCCGTCGGGCCGAGTTCGCCGTTGGAGGCGAGGGCGGCGCAGTCACGGCCGGGCAGGTTGTAGATCACCAGCTGGACGACGAGTTCGCCGGAGCCCTTCTGGGTCAGCGCCGCGTCGAGGTGGTCACGCAGGCCCATGCCGCCGTTGACGCCGTTGATCGCGGCGATCCGGTCCAGCCAGACACCGGTCGGCTGGTTGGCGATGCGGCTGCCGCCCGGTTCGGCGGCGGCCTTCGCGGACCACTCCGGGTTCACGTACACCTTGGCGCCGTTGTAGGGGTTGTCGACCCGGTTGGCACCTCCGGGGTCCGGCGGGTCCGTGGGACCGGGGCCGCTGCCGCCGTCGTCGACGTTGCAGGTCACGCCGTCGAGGGTGAAGGTGGCCGGGATCGCGTTGGTGCCGCTGTAGGTGCCCTGGAAGCCGAAGCTGACCGAACTCCCGGTGGCCAGCGGGGCGTTGTAGCTCTCGTTGGCGGCGGTGACGGCGGCTCCGCTCTGGCTGAGCTTGGCGTTCCAGCCGCTGGTGACCTTCTGGTTACCGGCGTACGACCACTTCAGCGACCAACCCGACTTGGCGGTGCTGTTGTTGGTCAGGGTCACGTTGGCGGTGAAGCCGGTGGCCCACTGGTTCTGCACCTTGTAGTCGACGGTGCAGGGGACGGCGGCGGTGCCTACGTCGTCCGGTACGACGGCGAACGCCGTCCCGGAGGCCCCGGCGACCAGCGCCAGGGCAGCGAGCATCGCGGTTCTGGTACGACTCATGAGTGCGGGTTCCTTCTCGGTTGCGAATAACTCAGTTGCGGGTGTCAGCCGTTGAGGGCGCGCAGAATCACGCGGCCCGGTGCCGTACGCGGTGGGCGTACCGTCGTCACTGGAGTTCAGGGGTGGTGCACGGGTCAGGCGGCGGGCGGTGCTCCGAGGTGCACGCCTGCTGCCACAAGCCCAGGCCCGGCCTGCGGTACACGTCGTCCTCGCGGACATCGGTGGCGAGCAGGTGCAAGCCGGCGGCGTTTCAGGCGTGCCGACCGTGGGTCCGGTGCGGTTCGAACGACGGTGTCGTGCCATGCGCCTTGACCTTCGTCACCAGGTCCGTGACGGCGCCTGTGCGGTTCGCCGAAGGTGGGGTACCGACTGCTCGTGGCGGCCGTGTTGCGGGTGATCCGCACGGTGCCTCGGAAGCCGGTGTCCCACTGGCCGGTGACGGAGTGTTCCACCGTGCGGACGGGTACGGCGCCGGACGCCGTGACCACCGGCACCGTCACGGACCCGAGGAGGGGGGACCGCGCCGGCGACGGCTGGAAGTGTTGAACGCGGGGGGTGTCGCATGAGCGACTCCTTGCAGATCAGGCGCGTCGTGACGGACGCGTCGACTGATGGAACCGCTCCCACTGGTTCAACGAAGCTAGCGCCAAGTCACGGCAAAGAACAGAGGAGGTGCTGACTTTCCCTCAACACCGATCGTCGAATCTTTTCGACTCTTCAAGCACCTTGACCGCTCTCGGCCCCGTCCTCACTATGGGAGCGCTCCCACTGGTTCAAGCCTTGACATCTCCGAGCCGCAAGGAGGAACCAGCACATGCCCCCGAGAAAGAGACGCCGGGCCGCTCGGCGTATGTGGACCGCTGTCGTGGCGGCCCTCGCCCTTCCGTTCACGATGCTCAGTACGGGTTCAACTCCTGCCCAGGCGGCTCCACTTCAGTGCAGCGTCGACTACAAGACCAACGACTGGGGCTCCGGTTTCACCGCGGACGTCACGATCACCAACCGCGGTACGGACGCCATCAGCGGCTGGACCCTGACGTACGGCTACTCCGGCAACCAGAAGCTCTCCGGCACCGGCTGGAACGGCGCCTGGTCGCAGTCCGGTCAGGCGATCACGGTGCGGAACGCCTCGCACAACGCCACGATCGCCGCCGGTGCCGCCGCCTCCGCCGGCGCGCAGTTCACGTACAGCGGCACCAACGCCGCGCCCACCAACTTCGCGGTCAACGGAACCAGTTGCGTGGGTGCGCACCAGCCGCCCATCGCCGTGCTGACCAGCCCCGCCGCGGGCGCGGTCTACACACAGGGTGACGCGGTCCCGCTGGCGGCGACCGCCGCGGCGGCGGACAACGCCACGATCAGCAAGGTGGAGTTCTACGACGACACCACGCTGCTGGGCACGGACACCAACGCGCCCTACTCACTGTCCGCCACCGGCTTGGCCGTGGGCAGTCATTCGCTGCTGGCGAAGGCGTACGACAGCCTGGGCGCGGCCGCGGAGTCCACGCCGGTCGGCATCACGGTCGCCTCGGGTCCCACCGTGGTGGCCTCCACCAACCAGCTCGCCGTCCAGCAGGGCAAGGCGATCAGCTACGACGTGAAACTGTCGACGCGGCCGTCCGCCAACGTGTCCGTGACGACCGCGCGGACCGGGGGCAACTCGGGTCTGTCGGTGACCGGCGGGGCGTCGCTGACCTTCACGCCGTCGAACTGGAGCACCGCGCAGAAGGTGACGGTCACCGCCGACTCCTCCGGCACCGGTGCGGCGACCTTCGAGTCGACGGCCACCGGTCACGGCAAGGCCTCGGTGACGGTCACCCAGATCGCGGCGTCGAAGGAGTACGACGCCCGGTTCCTGGAGCTGTACGGCAAGATCACCAACCCGGCCAGCGGCTACTTCTCGCCCGAGGGGATTCCCTACCACTCGGTCGAGACGCTGATCGTGGAGGCGCCGGACCACGGTCACGAGACCACGTCGGAGGCGTACAGCTACCTCCTGTGGCTCCAGGCCATGTACGGCAAGGTCACCGGCGACTGGACGAAGTTCAACGGCGCCTGGGAGATCATGGAGAAGTACATGATCCCCACCCACGCCGACCAGCCGACGAACTCCTTCTACAACGCCTCCAAGCCGGCGACGTACGCGCCGGAGCTGGACACGCCGGGCGAGTACCCGGCGAAGCTGGACCCGGCGGTCTCGGTCGGACCGGATCCGATCGCCGGTGAACTGAAGTCCGCATACGGCACCGACGATGTCTACGGTATGCACTGGCTGCAGGACGTCGACAACGTCTACGGCTTCGGCAACTCGCCGGGCAAGTGCGAGGCGGGTCCGGCGGACACCGGACCGTCGTACATCAACACCTTCCAGCGCGGCGCGCAGGAGTCGGTGTGGGAGACGGTGCCGCAGCCGACCTGTGACGCCTTCAAGTACGGCGGACGGAACGGCTACCTGGACCTGTTCACGGGTGACGCGTCGTACGCCAAGCAGTGGAAGTTCACCAACGCCCCGGACGCCGACGCGCGTGCGGTGCAGGCCGCGTACTGGGCCGACAAGTGGGCGGACGCCCAGGGCAAGGGCGGTGACATCTCCGCGACCGTCGCCAAGGCCGCGAAGATGGGCGACTACCTGCGCTACTCGATGTACGACAAGTACTTCAAGAAGGTCGGCAACTGTGTCGGGCCCACCTCGTGCCCGGCCGGCACCGGCAAGGACGCCTCGCACTACCTGATGTCCTGGTACTACGCCTGGGGCGGTGCCACCGACACCGCGGCAGGCTGGGCCTGGCGCATCGGTTCCAGCCACGCGCACGGCGGCTACCAGAACCCGCTGGCCGCCTACGCGCTGAGTTCCTACGCCGATCTGAAGCCCAAGTCGGCGACGGGACAGGCCGACTGGGCCAAGTCGCTCGACCGGCAGCTGGAGTTCTACCGCTGGCTGCAGTCGGACGAGGGTGCCATCGCGGGCGGCGCGACCAACAGCTGGGCGGGCCGGTACGCGACGCCGCCGGCCGGGAAGTCGACGTTCTACGGCATGTACTACGACCAGCAGCCCGTCTACCACGACCCGCCGTCCAACCAGTGGTTCGGCTTCCAGGCGTGGTCGATGGAGCGGGTGGCCGAGTACTACCAGCAGTCGGGTGACGCCGACGCCAAGGTCGTCCTCGACAAGTGGGTCGACTGGGCGCTGGCCCACACCACGATCAATCCGGACGGCACGTACCGGGTTCCCTCGACGCTGCAGTGGTCGGGCCAGCCCGACACCTGGAACGCGTCGAGTCCGGGTGCCAACAGCGGACTTCATGTCACCGTCGCGGACTACACCAACGACGTCGGGGTGACCGCCGCGTACGCCAAGACCCTGACGTACTACGCGGACCGCTCCGGTGACACCGAGGCCGCCACGACGGCCAAGGCGCTGCTCGACGGCATGTGGGACCACCACCAGGACAGCCTGGGCATCGCCGTCCCGGAGACCCGCGCCGACTACAACCGCTTCGACGACGGCGTCCACGTCCCGTCCGGCTGGACCGGGACGATGCCGAACGGCGACGCGATCAACGCCTCGTCCACCTTCGAGTCCATCCGTTCCTTCTACGAGGACGACCCGGCCTGGTCGAAGATCGAGGCCTACCTGGCGGGCGGAGCCGCGCCCTCCTTCACGTACCACCGGTTCTGGGCCCAGGCGGACATCGCCCTGGCCATGGGCTCGTACGCGGAGCTCCTCGAATAGTCCCCGCCGGGCGCTCCGCGGGTCGGGCGGTGCGAACGCTGCGGGCCGTGTGCGGCTGGTCGCGCAGTTCCCGTGCCCCTGTGTGGGGCGCGGGGCAGCACCGCCCCTGCGAGGGGCGCCTGAAGCTCCGCGTGCGTGGCCCCGTCACCTGACGACGGGGCCTAGCCGGGCGGCCCCCACCCGCACTGGGGGCCGCCCGGCCATCGCGCCTTTCCACTCCCCCTCCTGCCCGGAAAGGACCACCCGTGCGAAGAACCCGCATCCTCACGGCCGTTCTGGCGCTGGCGGCCGGCCTGCTCGCGGGCACGCCGCCCGCGCTGGCCGCCGAGCCGGCGAAGCCGGTGATCGCCGCCGACACCTACACCTGGAAGAACGCGCGGATCGACGGCGGTGGTTTCGTCCCCGGCATCGTCTTCAACCGCGCGGAGAAGAACCTGGCCTACGCCCGCACCGACATCGGCGGCGCCTACCGCTGGCAGCAGTCCACGAAGACCTGGACGCCGTTGCTGGACTCGGTCGGCTGGGACGACTGGGGGCACACGGGGGTGGTGAGCCTGGCCTCGGACTCCGTGAACCCGGACCGGGTGTACGCGGCGGTCGGCACGTACACCAACAGCTGGGATCCGGGGAACGGGGCGGTCATGCGTTCCGCGGATCGCGGCGCGAGCTGGCAGAAGACGGACCTGCCGTTCAAGCTGGGCGGCAACATGCCCGGCCGGGGCATGGGCGAGCGCCTGGCGGTCGACCCGAACCGGAACAGCGTGCTGTACCTGGGCGCGCCGAGCGGCAAGGGTCTGTGGCGGTCGACGGACTCCGGCGTCACCTGGTCGCAGGTGACGAACTTCCCCAACGTCGGCAACTACGCGCAGGATCCGAGCGACACCAGCGGTTACGCGAGTGACAACCAGGGCGTCGTGTGGGTGACCTTCGACGAGTCCACGGGCACGTCGGGCACGGCGACCAGGACGATCTATGTGGGGGTCGCCGACCAGGCGAACGCGGTGTACCGGTCGACGGACGCGGGCGCGACCTGGACCCGGCTGGAGGGGCAGCCGTCGGGATACCTCGCACACAAGGGTGTACTGGATACGAAGAACGGCCATCTGTACATCGCATACAGCGACAAGGGCGGCCCGTACGACGGCGGCAAGGGCCGGCTGTGGCGGTACGCGACCGCGACCGGCACCTGGACGGACGTCAGTCCGGTCGCCGAGGCCGACACCTACTACGGGTTCAGCGGGCTGACGGTGGACCGGCAGAAGCCCGGCACCCTCATGGCCACCGCCTACAGTTCCTGGTGGCCGGACACCCAGATCTTCCGGTCCACGGACAGCGGCGCGACCTGGACGAAGGCGTGGGACTACTCGTCGTATCCCACCCGCGCGAACCGCTACACGATGGACGTCTCGTCCTCCCCGTGGCTGACCTGGGGCGCGAACCCGTCGCCGCCCGAACAGGCGCCGAAGCTGGGCTGGATGACGGAGTCGCTGGAGATCGACCCGTTCGACTCGAACCGGATGATGTACGGGACGGGCGCGACGGTCTACGGCACGGAGAACCTCACCAACTGGGACGGCGGCGGCCAGTTCGCCATCAAGCCGATGGTGCAGGGCCTGGAGGAGACGGCGGTCAACGACCTCGCCTCTCCCCCGTCGGGTGCCCCGCTGCTCAGCGCGCTCGGTGACATCGGCGGGTTCCGGCACACGGACCTGGCCAAGGTCCCGTCGATGATGTTCACCTCCCCGAACTTCACCTCCACGACCAGTCTGGACTTCGCCGAGGCGAACCCGAACACGGTCGTCCGCGTCGGCAACCTCGACTCGGGCCCGCACATCGCGTTCTCGACGGACAACGGGGCCAACTGGTTCGCGGGGACCGACCCTTCGGGTGTGAGCGGTGGCGGCACGGTCGCGGCGGCGGCCGACGGCAGCCGGTTCGTGTGGAGTCCGGCCGGCACCGGCGTGCACTACGCGACCGGGTTCGGCACCTCCTGGGCGGCCTCCAGCGGCATACCGGCGGGTGCGGTCGTCGAGTCCGACCGGGTCGACCCGAAGACCTTCTACGGCTTCAAGTCCGGGAAGTTCTACGTCAGTTCGGACGGCGGCGCCACCTTCACGGCGTCCTCGGCGACCGGTCTGCCGAGCGGTGACAGCGTGCGCTTCAAGGCGCTGCCCGGCACGAAGGGCGACGTGTGGCTGGCGGGCGGCGCGAGCGACGGCGCGTACGGGCTGTGGCACTCCACCGACGGCGGTGCGACCTTCACCGAGCTCGCGGGCGTCGAAGAGGCCGACACGATCGGTTTCGGCAAGGCGGCCGCGTCGGCGTCGTACCAGACGCTGTTCACCAGCGCGAAGATCGGCGGTGTCCGCGGGATCTTCCGCTCCACCGACAAGGGCGCGACCTGGACCCGGATCAACGACGACGCCCACCAGTGGGGCTGGACGGGTGCGGCGATCACCGGTGACCCGCGGGTGTACGGCCGGGTGTACGTGGCGACCAACGGCCGCGGGGTGATCTACGGCGACAGCTCCGACGCCGGCGGCGGCACGGACCCGGGGCCGGGCCCCGATCCCGGTCCGGCCGGCGCCTGTTCGGTGACGTACAAGGTCACCAACCAGTGGTCGGGCGGTTTCCAGGCGGACGTGCAGCTCACCAACACCGGCTCGTCGGCCTGGAACGGCTGGTCGCTCGGCTGGACCTTCGGCGACGGCCAGAAGGTCACGCAGGCGTGGAACGCGCAGACCGCGCAGTCCGGTACGGCGGTGACGGCGAAGAACGTCGGCTGGAACGGGACGGTGGCGGCGGGCTCGTCGGTGGGCTTCGGCTTCACCGGGAGTCTGTCGGGCACGAACACGAAACCGGCCGCGTTCAAGCTGGGTGACCAGAACTGCGCGGTGGGCTGAGGCCGTGAGCGCCCCCGTCCGGACCGGCGCCCGGACGGGGGTCCGCCGCGGCTACCTGACGCTGCCGGTGAAGATCGTCGCCTCCGACTCGAAGTCCGGGGCGACCTCCACCTGCAACAGCTTCTCGCCCTTGGGGAGTTCGCAGCCCCAGGGCACGTTGAGGGACCGGCCGGCCAGCAGCCGGGTGTCGGGGCCGCCGCCGAGGCCCGCCTCGGTGTCGAAGATGGCCTCGCTGCTGTGCCCGTCCTCGCCGTACGAGCAGTTGACGGTCAGCATGGTGGCGTCGAGGGTCTGGTCGCCGCCGTTCTTGAGCTTCACCGTGAACTTCACGTACGGCATGTCCTCCGGTGACGCCCACTCGCTCGACACCCCGCGGGTGAATCCCGACAGGCTGACGTCCACGTCGTTCTCGTAGGTGACGATGTCGTCGAAGGCGTAGACGCCGTCGCCGGTGTCCTCGGGCGCCGGTGCGGACGGGTCTTGCCCGGCTGCCGCGGCGGTGTCGTCGGCGGACAGGGTCCTGGTGACGGTGACCGTGGGCGCGGGCTTCGCCTCGTCGCCGACCTCGGAGCCCACCACGGCGCCGGTGGCGATGATGGTGACGACGACGGCCGCTCCCACCCCGAGGACGATCGCGTTGGCGGGGCCCTTCTTCTGCTGCGGCGGCATCGGCGGGGGCGGGAAGCCCGGCATGGGTGGCTGCGGGAAGTGCTGGCTCATGGTGCCCCCAGGGATGGTGCTGTTGAAGTGCGAATCATCCCCCGGGAAGCCGTGCATACGGAATTCTCGTGATGAAAACGTGTTCATGATGAATGAATCCCGCGCCCCGCGATCCCGGGGGCCGGGGGCGGGGTGCGGGATCCGCGGTGCTCGACAGCTCACGGGCGGGAACGGCTCACGGGGTGTAGACCGTCGGCCGGGGTGCCGTGGCCATGCCGCCGCCGATGAAGAAGCTCGGGTGCGGCGGCTGATTGTATGCAGTATTTTGCCAGGCGAGTGCCGTGCGGTACATCGTGTCGTGCAGCAGCGTCGTGATCCTGGTGCTGGTCTCGACCGGTGTCGAGTACACCCGCAGGGCCGTGTTGTTCGACGTCGGCCAGACGACCTCCTCGCGCCAGTCGCCCAGGATGTCCCCGGACAGGGACGGGGTGGCCTTGGTGCCGTTGTTGGAGTGCACACCGGAGCCGGTCAGCAGACGGGTGTCGCCGGAGGTGCCGTACTTGTCGACGCGGGTGCCGTCGAGGAGTTCCCGGACGGGGTCGCCGTCCCACCAGCTCAGGAAGTTGACGCTGGAGGGCTCCCGGCCGAGGGAGGCGCCGGTCGCGGAGCGCAGGGTGGTGTCCGAGGCGGACCAGGCCTCGGCGCCCGGGCTGCCGGCGTGGATGTCGGCGGCGACCCCGCGGCCGTTGTCGGCGCCGGAGGCGGTCTGCCACAGGACCTGGCCGGTGCGGGCGTCCGCCATCCACGAGCCGGGCTTGCTGGTGTCCTCGGACACCTTGAAGTACTCCAGGCCCGCCCGCGACGGGTTGAGGTCCCCGACGTGTCCCGCGTCGCCGTGGCCGAGCTTGGTCGTCCACAGGCCGTTGCCGTTGTCGTCCACGGTCATGGCGCCGTACACGATCTCGTCCTTGCCGTCCGCGTCGACGTCGGCGACGGACAGGCTGTGGTTGCCCTGGCCGTCGTAGCCCTTGCCGCTGTTGGTGGAGGAGGAGGTGTCGAAGGTCCAGCGGCGGGTGAAGGCGCCGCCCCGCCAGTCCCAGGCGGCGATCACCGTGCGGGTGTAGTAGCCGCGCGCCATGACGAGCGAGGGCCGGGCGCCGTCCAGGTACGCCGTGCCCGCGAGGAAGCGGTCGACGCGGTTGCCGTACGAGTCGCCCCAGGAGGAGACCGTGCCGCGCGCCGGGACGTAGTCGACGCTCTGCATCGCCTTGCCCGTCTGGCCGTTGAACATGGTCAGGTACTCGGGGCCGGAGAGCACGTAGCCACCGGAGTTGCGGTGGTCGGCCGAGGAGCTGCCGATGACCGCGCCGGTGCCGTCGACCGTGCCGTCGGCGGTCTTCATCGCGACCTCGGCCTTGCCGTCTCCGTCGTAGTCGTACGCCTGGAACTGCGTGTAGTGGGCGCCGGAACGGATGTTGCGGCCCAGGTCGACGCGCCACAGGCGGGTGCCGTCGAGCTTGACGCCGTCGACGACCGTGTTGCCGGTGTAGCCGGACTGGGAGTTGTCCTTGGCGTTGGTGGGCTGCCACTTGAGGACGAAGTCGAGGGCGCCGTCGCCGTCGAGGTCGGCGACCGAGGCGTCGTTGGCCTCGTACGTGTAGGCGACGCCGTCGGGGGTGGTGCCGCCGGCGGGCGGGGTGATCGGAACGTCCTTGTAGCCGGTGCGGAGTTGGACCGCGTGGACGGAGTCGGCCTGTTCCACGCCGCCGACGACCGCGCGGACCGTGTAGTCGGCCTGGGCGGGGGCGCCGGAGTGGAAGTAGTTCGTGGAGCCGCTGACCGGCGTGGAGTTGACCTTCGTACCGGACCGGTAGACGTTGAAGGACACGTCGTTCGGGTCGGTGCCGAGCCAGCGCCAGCTGATCAGGTTGCCGGCGTCGGTGTGCACGCTGACGACACCGCGGTCGAGCTTCTCGACCTGGCGGGCGGTGGCGGCCTCGGCGGAGTCGACGCCGATCATGGCCGTGAGTCCGGCGCCGACGAGAGCCGAGGCGACGAGGGCCGCGGGCAGGAGCACGCGGCGTCTGCGGTGCGTGCGGGGGGCGGAGTGCGGGGGCGGGTGCTGCACGGCGGACCTCCTGGGGGGACGGGCGGGTTCCGTTCTCCTCAGTCGCCGCCGCGCCGCCCGGGGTTGCCGTGTCACTCCCCCTCTCCCCCGGCCGGTCGCGGACGGTCGGCCCGCGTCGGCGTCGCCGCGGCACTCAGGAGGGACGGCCGTCGCGCTTCCTGAACGCCAGCACCGTGAACACGGGGTCGGCGCGCGGACGGTCCTGGTCGGGAAGGTCCGCGAGGCGCGCGGCGAAGCCGTCGGCGCGCGGGTCGCCGGGCGGGAGCCGGGTGAACCAGCCGCGCCGCAGGTCCGCGACGGTGCCGCGGGGGCTGCGGCCCTGGCCGTGCCCGGGGAAACGGGCCCGGCCGGCGGGGAGCAGGCCGTGGGCGGCGGCGTACGCCGTGACCGCCCTGGCGGTGTCCTGGGCGGGCCGGCGCGGACGCGGGGCGAGCACGGCGTCGATGTCACTGCCGACGTCGTGCGCGGCGGCCTTGTCGACCGTGGTGACGTACACGCCGCCGGGGCGCAGCACGCGGGCGCACTCGGCGACGACGGTCCGGGCGTCGTCGGCCGTGTCGAGCAGGTGCAGCAGCCACACACTGGTGACGGCGTCGAACGTCCGGTCGGGGAACGGCAGTCGGCGGCTGTCCGCCAGGACGATGGCCCCGGGCAGGCGTACGGCGGCCGTGCGGGCCATGCCGTACGTCAGGTCCGCGCCGGTCACCCGCAGGCCGGGGCGGGCCGCGGCGAGCCGCCGGGTGACGCTCCCGGTGCCGCAGGCGACGTCGAGGAGCCGGCGGGTCCGTTCGGGGATCAGACGGAGCACGGTGTCGGCGGCCGCGGCGGCTCTGGGTTCACCGCCGCGGGTGGCGTCGTAGGCGTCGGCCTCCTTGTCGTAGTCCAGCACCGCGTCACCGGGCTCCGTGGCCGGGGGCGAGGTCCTCCACCTTCCGTGCCAGCTCGAAGTCCAGCTCGGTGACGGCACCGCCGGCACTGTGCGTGTGCGCGCTCAGGGACACGGTGTCGTAGCCGAGGGTGAGGTCGGAGTGGTGGTCGAGCTGTTCCTGGACCCGGGCGATGTGGACGACCATCGCGGTCGCGGCGAAGTGCGTGCCGAGCCGGTAGGAGCGGGTGAGCCGGTCGCCGTCGAGCGACCAGCCCGGCAGCTCCGCCAGCCGGTCCTCGATCTCCTTCTGGGACAGGGGTTCGACGGGCATGGCCTCGTTCCTTCCTGGACGGCGGGGTATGTCCTCAGCCTGCCACAGCCGTGCCGTCGCGGCCCTGGCCAGGACGGTGCCGGGGGTCAGGCGGGGACGCCCTGGGCCGCGAGGTCGTCGGCGAGCACGGCGATGCGGGCGCGGCCCTCGACCCGCTGGACCCACGCGTGCGGCAGGGCCTGGTCGCCGTGGCGGGCGCCGAGCAGGTTGCCGCAGAGGGAGCCGGTGGAGTCGCTGTCGCCGGAGTGGTTGACGGACAGCAGCAGGGCGTCCTCGACCGGCATCGGGAGCAGCGCGCAGTACACGCCGATGGCGAGCGCCTCCTCGGCGACCCAGCCCGCGCCGAGGGACTCGACCTTCTCCGCCGTCGCCCCTGTCGGGTCCGCGGCGAGTTCGACGGCCTGGCTGAGGGCGGCCGAGGTCTCCTCGTGGCCGGGGTGACGCTCGAGCGTCCGCAGGGCGCGCAGCACCGAGCCCTGCATAGAGTCCCCCTCGACCAGGTTCGCCACGATCGCGGCGAGCGCGCCGGCCGCGTAGTAGCCGGTGGGGTGGCCGTGGGTGATCTGGGCGGCGCGGGCGGCCAGGGAGAAGGCCACGTCGTCGCGGTGGACGAGACCGAAGGGCGCCGAGCGCATGACCGCGCCGCAGCCCTTGGAGTCGGGGTTGACCTCACCGGGTCTGCCGTCGAGGACGAGCCACGGGTCGGGGGCGTACCCCTGGGCGACGCCGGACAGACAGGCGTTGCCGGGGGCGCGGCGGGCGTACAGCCAGCGCTCGGTGACCAGGCCGCCGACGGGAGCGTCACCGTCGGGCGTCGCGGCCGGCGCCGGGCCCGCCGCCGCGCCCTGCCCGGTTCCCGGGGGTGCGGCCTGCTCGGGGCCCGGCTTGGTCTGGGTCTCCAGCCACCGCTCGTACGCCCGGCGCATCAGCAGGCTCCATCCGTCGCTGACGCCCTTGTCCGGTGCTCGGTGCCGTTCCCCCTCCCGGTCCTGGATGAGGGCCTCGGCGGTGAACAGGGTCATCTGCGTGTCGTCGCTGATGAGGCCCACCGCGCCGTGCGCGCCGGGCACCGGGCCGCTCACGCCGCGCGGTCCGTGGGTCGCGCGGATCCGGTCGAGGGAGGAGAACTCGACCGGATAGCCGAGGGCGTCGCCGACCGCCCCGCCCAGGAGGCAGCCGCGCACTCGGGCGCGGTACACCGCCACCCTCTCCAAGGTCCACGGCCCGTTCATGCGCCCACTCCCCGACTCCAGGTGACCGTTCCTCGACTACGGTCGTGTGTATGACCATTGTCGCGTCCGGTGGCACCGCGCCGTCCAGCACCCCCCAGGGCCGGGGCGTCGGCCCGCTGCTGCGGGCCTGGCGGGAGCAACGTCGGGTGAGTCAGCTGGAGTTGGCGCTGCGGGCGGACTCCTCGGCCCGGCACATCAGCTTCATCGAGACGGGCCGTTCCCGGCCGGGCGAGGAGCTGCTGCTCAGGCTGGCCGAGCACCTGGACGTGCCGGTGCGGGAGCGCAACGCGCTGCTGCTGGCGGCCGGTTACGCGCCCCGCTACCCGGAGACCCCGCTGGACGACCCGGCGCTGGACGCCCTGCGTGAGGGCGTGGAGCGCCTGATCCAGGGCTACGAGCCCTATCCGGCGCTGGTGGTGGACGCGCTGTACAACGTCGTCGCGGCCAACCGGGGCATTCTGATGCTGCTGGACGGCATCCCGCAGTCCCTGCTCACGCAGCCGCTGAACGCGATGCGGCTGACCCTGCATCCGCAGGGGCTGGCGCCGCGCATCCGCAACCTGCGGGAGTGGCGCGGGCATCTGCTCGCGCAGATGGAGCGGCAGATCGCCCTGCACCGCTCGCGGGAGCTGCGGGCGCTGTACGAGGAGGTCGCGGCGTATCCGGTGCCGGAGCAGGGTGCGCAGGAGGAGCCGAGCGCCGAGCCGGTCCCGTACTTCGCGCTGCCGATGCGGATCGAGCACGAGGGGCGGACGCTGTCCTTCATCTCGTCCATCGCCACCTTCAACACCCCGATGGACGTGACCGTCGCCGAGCTCGCCATCGAGACGCTGCTCCCGGCCGACCCGACGACGGTCAAGCACCTTCACTCGCTGTTGTCCTGACGGACTCTCAGGGCGGCGTACTGGAGCAGGGCGAACCCGGCCACGGTGAGCGCCTGGAGCACCGTCCACACGGTGCCCGCCGTGGTGGGCGACAGCCAGAGGCCGAGGGCGGCGAGACTCAGCGCGGCCCAGGCGAGGTTGACCTCCACCACCGCCCGGACCGGCAGCGCGGCGGGACGGGCGCGGGCGGCGAGCAGGCCGACGGCCGCCGCGTACACCGTGAGGATCATGCCGAGGACGAGCAGCAGTCGGGTGCCGGTGCCGAGGAAGTCCCCCAGCGGGCCGGCGGCGGCGAGGTAGGCGACCCCGTTCGCGCCGGTCACCACCGCGTCCAGGGCGAGGAAGCGGCGCAGCGTGGCGTGCGGGTCGCAGGTCCGGGCGAGCAGGGTGAGCGGGGTCACGGACATGACGCGTCACCTTTCGTCGAGGTCGGATCGGGGCAGCGGGATCCGGTTCCGGGATCCCCGGTGGCTGCCGTTCGCGGGACCCGGATCCCGGGCCGGAGTGCGCCGGCCCGGAACCCGGTGCCCTCACGGTCCCGCGTGCCGCCGGCGGCGTCGATTACCCCCGGGGTCATGCGCGCGGGCCGGTCCGCCGCCCGGCCGGCGTGGTGTGTGACGCGGTCCCGGCCCGGAGAGACTGATGAGACCGGGAGCGGAACATGACACACTGCACGCGGACTTCGACGCGTAGGGAGGCGTGGCGTGAGTGAGCGGCGTCCCGCGCCCACCGTGGGTCAGGTGGTGCTCGGCAGACGCCTGCAGGAACTGCGGGAGGCGGCCGGCCTCGGACGGGAGGAGGCCGCGCGGGTACTGCGGGTGGCCCCCGCGACGGTTCGGCGGATGGAGATGGCCGACGTCGCGCTGAAGATCCCGTATGTACAGGTGCTGCTGGAGACGTACGGCGTCACCGCGGACGAGACGGCCGCGTTCGTCGCGCTGGCCGAGGAGGCGAACCAGCCGGGCTGGTGGCAGCGGTTCCACGATGTGCTGCCGGACTGGTTCAGCCTGTACGTGAGCCTGGAGGGCGCCGCCCGGATCATCCGCTCCTACGAGCCGCACTTCGTGCCCGGTCTGCTGCAGACCGAGGACTACGCGCGCGCGGTGCTGGAGGCCGGGACGATCGGGCAGGCGGGGTCGGAGACGATCGAGCGGCATGTGTCGCTGCGCATGGCCCGGCAGCGGCTGCTGGAGCGGCAGGACCCGCCCCACCTGTGGGTGATCATGGACGAGACGGTGCTGCGGCGGCCGGTGAGCATCCGCGGCGAGGTCATGCGCGACCAGCTGGACAGGCTCCTGCGGTTCGCCGAGCGCGACCGGGTCACGCTGCAGGTCGCGGAGTTCGAGGAGGGCCCGCATCCGGGCACGTACGCGCCCTTCTCGCTGTTCCGTTTCGCCGAGCCGCAGCTGCCGGACATGGTGTTCACCGAGTACCTCACCGGCGCGCTGTATCTCGACTCCCGCAAGGAGGTCGCCACGCATCTGGAGGTCCTGGACCACATGTCGGCGCGGGCGGCCTCGGCGGAGCGCACGAAGGAACTCCTGCGGGAGCGCCGCGAGGACTTCTGAGCGACGTACGGCACCCTCTGGCACCCGGCCGGGGAGAAGTCCCCGCATGACCGGATCCGACGCCGCGCCCCCCTCCTGCCGACACCAGCCGGCCGCACCCGGCCCGGGTCTGCGACCGGTGGCTGGGCGGCACGGACAACGACCCGGTGGACGAGGAACCGGCCCGCCGGATCCTCGCCGTGGACGCCACCGTGGTCACGACGTATGTGCACGGCTTCGAGGGGCTGGAGCTCCTCGGGCCCGGGGTGGTCCCGGTCTCCGGGTGGCGGCCGGGGCCGGGGGACGTGGCGGCGCAGGCGCAGGGCATCGTGCCGGTCTGCGCGGGGGTCGCCCGCAGGCCCTGACCCGTACGGGTGCGGTGAACGGGTGCGCTTCCTCGTCCGGCCCTAGGTTCGAAGCAGCCACGGGCGGGTGCGGGAGCGCCGCGCCGGCGGCGGACCACCGACGACGCGCAGGAGGCCCGATGCCCTCGGACGCGGTGCTGTACCAGGCGGCCGCGCTGTGCCTGACGTACCCGGACGACGACTTCCGGGCCCGGCTGCCGCTGCTGCGCGAAGCGGCCCCGCAGCTGCGGGAGTTCACCGACCACGCGGCGGTGACCCCGGCACCGGAACTGGCCGCGCACTATGTGCGGGTCTTCGACGCCGACGACCGGCAGAGCCTTCATCTGGGCCGGTGGCGGGACGGGGACCCACGGCGGCGCGGCATGTCGCCGGTCCGCCTGGAGGAGGTCTACCGGGCGCACGGACTGCGGTGCGCGGACGGGGAACGGCCCGACTTCCTGCCCGCGGTCCTGGAGTTGACGGCCCGCACCGGTGACACGGACCTGCTCACGGGGCACCGCGACGGCCTGGAGCGGCTGCGGTCCCGGCTGACCGGCCTCGGTACGCCGTACGCCACGGTCCTGGACGCCGTGTGCGCCGCGCTGCCGGCCCACCGCAGCGGGACGGCGCGCCCGTGAGCGGTGCCGATTCCGGGCTGGGCGGGTCCTAGGCCGAGTCCCCCTTGGGGTCCTTGGGGTCCTTCTCGTCGTCGACGATCTCCGCGTCCACCACACCCTCCTCGTCCGACGTGCTCGGCTGCTCGGACGTGTCCTCGGTGCCGGCGCCGGCACCAGCGCCGGAGGCGGATGCGGAGGCGTACATGGCCTGGCCCATCCTCTGGCTGACGGAGGCGAGTTTCTCCACGCCGGTGCGCAGGGCGGTCGTCTCGGCGTTCTGCTCCAGGAGCTGCTTGAGCTCCGCGACCGCGGAGTCGACCTCGGCCCTGGTGTCGGCGGGCACCTTGTCCTCGTTCTCGCGGACGAACTTCTCGGTCTGGTAGACGAGTTGTTCGGCCTGGTTGCGGGTCTCGGCGGCCTCGCGGCGTTTGCGGTCCTCCTCCGCGTACTGTTCGGCCTCCCGCATCATGCGGTCGATGTCGTCCTTGGGGAGGGCGGAGCCGCCGGTCACGGTCATCTTCTGTTCGCGGCCGGTCGCGAGGTCCTTCGCCGAGACGTGCATGATGCCGTTCGCGTCGATGTCGAAGGCGACCTCGATCTGCGGGACGCCGCGCGGGGCGGGCGGCAGACCGGTGAGGTCGAAGACACCGAGCTTCTTGTTGTACGCGGCGATCTCCCGTTCGCCCTGGTAGACCTGGATGCCGACCGAGGGCTGGTTGTCGGCGGCGGTGGTGAAGATCTCCGAACGGCGGGTGGGGATCGTGGTGTTGCGTTCGATGAGCTTGGTCATGATGCCGCCCTTGGTCTCGATGCCGAGGGACAGCGGGGTGACGTCGAGAAGCAGGACGTCCTTCACGTCACCGCGGATGACGCCCGCCTGGAGGGCCGCGCCGACGGCGACGACCTCGTCCGGGTTGACGCCCTTGTGCGGGTCCTTGCCGGTGAGTTCCTTGACCAGGCCGGTGACGGCGGGCATCCGGGTCGAGCCGCCGACGAGGATGACGTGGTCGATCGCGGACAGCTTCACTCCGGCGTCCTTGATCGCCTGGTGGAAGGGGGTCCTGCAGCGGTCGAGGAGGTCGGCGGTGAGTTCCTGGAACTGGGCGCGGGTCAGCTTCTCGTCGAGGTGGAGGGGGCCCTCGGCGGAGGCGGTGATGTAGGGCAGGTTGATCGTCGTCTCGGAGGAGCTGGACAGTTCGATCTTGGCCTTCTCGGCGCCCTCGCGCAGGCGCTGCAGGGCCATCTTGTCGTTGCCGAGGTCGATGCCGGACTGCCCCTTGAAGCGTTTCACGAGGTGCTCGACGATCCGCTGGTCCCAGTCGTCGCCGCCGAGACGGGTGTCGCCGTTGGTGGCCTTGACCTCGATGACGCCGTCGCCGATCTCCAGCAGCGACACGTCGAAGGTGCCGCCGCCCAGGTCGAAGACGAGGACCGTCTGCTCCTCGCCCCGGTCGAGGCCGTAGGCGAGAGCGGCGGCGGTCGGCTCGTTGATGATCCTGAGAACCTTCAGGCCGGCGATCTCCCCGGCCTCCTTGGTGGCCTGCCGCTGGGCGTCGTCGAAGTACGCCGGTACGGTGATCACGGCGTCGGTGACGTCCTCGCCGAGGTAGGACTCCGCGTCCCGCTTCAGTTTCTGCAGCACCCGCGCGGACAGTTCCTGCGCCCGGTAGCGGGTGCCGTCGACGGAGCCCTCCTGCGGGAACCGCCAGGCGGTGTCGCCCATGTACCGCTTCACGGAGCGGGCGGTGCGCTCGACGTTCGTCACGGCCTGCCGTTTGGCGACCTCCCCGACGAGCACCTCGCCGTTCTTGGCGAACGCCACGACCGACGGTGTGGTCCGGGCCCCTTCCGCGTTGGCGACGACGGTGGCTTCGCCCCCCTCCAGCACCGCCACCACCGAGTTCGTGGTCCCGAGATCGATTCCGACCGCACGTCCCATCGCTGTCCCCTTCCGCCGGCAGGGAGCTTCCCGCACTCCAGCACAAAACTTGAGTGCGCTCTTGTCAAGGGCGCCTCCCGCGGAGGGACGGGTACCCCGGCCAGGCGGGCGGGTACCGGGTTCGGGGGACGGGTTCCCCGGTTCAGGGGGACGGGTGCCCGAGCGGGTGTTCGTCGCGGCGGGCGCCGCGCAGGGCGAGGGCGCGGCGGGGGCGGTCGGTGACCAGGACGTCGACACGCGGATCGGCCAGGAAAGCCCGCATCGGCAGGTCCTCGTTGACGGTCCACACCAGGGTGAACAGGCCGTGCCGGGCCGCCTCGCGCAGGACGCCGGCGCGGGCCAGCCGGTGGTGCACGGCGACTCCGGTGGCGCCGCAGGCGCGGACCCGCCGCATCGGCAGCAGCTCGCTCAGCCGGGTGCGGGTCAGCCGGGCCGGGGCGATCTCCTTGCGGTCGCGGCCCAGGGACAGGGCGGTACGGACCCGGGGGAAGCTGCGGGCGATGGCGGCGACGGAACGGTCCTCCAGGGTGGTGGCGACGAAACCGTCCACGCCGAGCAGGGCGACGGCCCGGTCGATCACCGCACGCTCGTACCCGGTCTCCTTCAGGTCCAGGTGTCCCACCAGTTTCCCGGCGATCAGGGACATGACGTCGTCCACGGCCGGGACGGCGTACCCGGCCCGCTCGCTGAGCTCGGCGTGGGTGAGCGCCGACAGGGGCGGGCCGGCGGGCCCGACGCGGGGGTCGTGGTAGACGACGAGGACGCCGTCGGCGGTACGCCGGATGTCGAACTCGACGTACTCGGCGCCCGACCGGATCGCGTCCTCGTACGCCTGTCGGGTGGCGGCGGCGGCGTGTTCGGATCCGCCCCGGTGTGCGGACACGGCGGGTCGTGGCGGCATCGTCTCGTCAGCTCCCGGACGGGGATCGGGGCGCGGGCACCGGGGCGGGCCGGCCGTCGGGCGGGGACAGGAGGGAGCCGGAGCGTCTGCTGACGCGGCGGAGCAGGACGTATCCGATCAGGACGAGGACGACGAAGGGAAGCCAGGCCAGCGCGTACGCGGTGCCGTAGGTGTTGAGGTCGAGGATGGAGCGGTCGGAGCGGACGTCGGTGCCGTTGACGCCGAAGAACGTCAGCAGCAGGGTCGGCGGCAGCGCGATCAGGGTGGCCGCGGCGACCAGGGCGGAGACGGTGCGGTCGCGGCGGTCGTCGCGTTCGGCGAGTTCGGCGTCCAGGGCGGCGGAGCGGGCGCTGATGACGGAGGTCAGCCGCTCGACCATGCGCGCGGAGTTCTCCAGGCTGTCGCGGATGCCGAGGGTGTCGCGCAGGGAGGACTGGAAGGCCTCCATGAGCATCTCCGGGATTAGCAGGCTGTCGACGTAGGCCTCCACGCCGAAGGCCAGGTCCAGCTGGAGTTCGTTCACTCCGGCGGAGAGCCGGGAGATGAGGGAGCGGACCTCGTACGGCGAGTCGGACATCGGGGCCCGCTCGTTGGCGCGCATCGTCTCGAAGGCGGCGAGCCGGGTGCGCTGGAGGACGGCGAGAGCGGAGACCATGCCGACGGCGACCAGGATCAGGCCGTTCTCCACGTGCGGCGCCCAGCCGGCCTGCACGGAGACACCGCGGCCGTGGGCGGAGAGGGCGACGCCGTGGTTCCTGAGGTTGGGCGGCAGGGTGTCCTCGGCGTCGGCCGCGCGGTGCGCGGGCATCCGGCCGCGGTAGACGATCTCGTTGAGCAGGGCGGGTCTGCGGGCGGCGTCGGCGAGGTCGGCGGACAGCAGGCCGCGCAGCAGCCGGCCGCCGGGGAAGACGAGTTGGTGCACGTTCTGGCCGTAGGCGAGGGGCGCCGGCAGGGCGAGCCGTTCGTTGACGACGTCGAGCAGCGGCCGGTCGCCGAGCCGCAGGGAGCGGCGGTCGAAGCAGGTGGCCGCGAGCCAGGCGGCGAGGGCGTCGGGCGCGGTGTCGGCGGCGAACCGGCAGTCCACGACGAGGGTCACGTCGCCGCGCGGGGTGGCGAGGACCAGGAGGTCGCCGCCGGCAAGGGCGAGGCCGTGGTCGCCGTGCGGCGGGCGCAGGTCCTCGGGGGCCAGGCGGGCGGTGAGCACCGGCACGGGCAGAACGGCTTCGCTGGACCTCAGATGGGGTTCGAAGCGGCCGAAGTCGAGCCGGTCGACGAGAGCGCCGCAGGCGGTGCCCCGTGGACGGGCCCGGCCGTCGAGGCTGAACAGCAGGACGACGCGGGTCAGTTCACGGGTCGCGGAGTCGAGTACCGCCGCCCCGCTGGAGGTTCCCGCCACCGTCCCCGTCCTTCCGCCGCCGTCCGCTACCTGCCCGGGCCGGTGTCCGTTACCTACCCGGGCCGGTGTCCGTGAACCGGCCCGGCGCACGGGCCGCCCCTGCCGGCAGGGGCGGCCCGTGGCGTGTCCGTCGCGGGGCCGGTCAGGTGAGCTTCGCGGACAGCGTGATCGGTACGGCCTTCAGGGCCTGGCTGACGGGGCAGTTGACCTTGGCGTCCTCGGCGGCGGCGACGAAGCCGTCCTCGTCGAGGCCCGGCACGGTGCCCTCGACGGTGAGGTGGACGCCGGTGATGCCCTCACCCGGCTGGAAGGTGACGTCGGCGGAGGTGACGAGCTTGGTGGGCGGGGTGCCCGCTCCGGCGAGGGCGTGCGAGAACGCCATGGAGAAGCAGCTGGAGTGGGCGGCCGCGATCAACTCCTCGGGGCTGGTCCTGCCGTTCGCCTCCTGGGTGCGGGCGGCCCAGGTCACCGGCTGCTCGGCGATGGCGCCGGAGGAGTCGAAGGTGACGACCCCGTTGCCCTCGAGCAGGTTGCCTTCCCAGACGGTGTGTGCGGAGCGCGTGGTGGCCACGGTCATTCCTTTCCTAAGGTCCCGAAATCCGGGGTTCACGCCACCATACCGATCACCCTCCGGCTCAGCTCACCCGGAAGACCGGCCCCCGGGCGCTGAACGGCAGCCGCGCCCCCTGCGGGATCAGGTAGGCGTGCTCGCGGCGCACCCGCAGCGCGTCGCAGTACCCGTCGGTGATCACCAGGACCGGCGCGGCGGGCGGGAAGTCGTCCGCCCGGTGCAGGAGGTCGATGCCGGGCTGCAGCACGGTGCCGCCGCGGCCGTGCACCCGCACCCGTCCCGCGATGTCGGTGACGGGCAGATAACCCGCGTCGTGCGGGGCCGCGTCGCAGAACACCACGCGGGCGGCCGGTACGTCACGGGCCTCGGCGTACGAGGCGATCGCGCCGAGCGCCTTGCCGAGCAGGACCCGGTCCATGGAGCCGGAGGTGTCCAGCACGACGCCGAAGGTGCAGCGGGCGGTCTCCTCGGGCGGGAAGTAGCGCCCCGCGCGCGGGATGCCGGGCGTGGCGGCCTGCCGGCGTGCCGGGCGGGCGGGCGTACGTCCGTACCGGCTCCGGGCGGGGCACGAACTCGTCGAACCAGCGGGCGAGCCGGGCGTCCCACGGCAGCGGCGGATGGCTGAGCGCGCGGATCTCCTGGACCAGGCCGCCGGGCAGGAAGCCGCGCTCCTGCCCCTCGTGCAGGTCCAGACCGTGGGCGAGACCGCGCCGGTAGAACTCGTCGAGGTCGACGCAGTCGCCGGGCGCGTGCAGCGGGCCGCCCAGGATGTCGCCGCGGCCCCTGCCGCGCAGGGTGGACAGGCGGCGCATCCGCCGCAGGTCGACGGCGATGCGGTCGTGGACCTCCTCCGCGGACAGGCCGGTGAGTTCCGGGTCGTGCAGCAGGCCCGCGGGCATCGTGCCGACCCGCATCTCGGCCAGCCAGCCGTTGATGACGTAGTCGCAGGCGACGTTGAACAGGTACGGGTCGCGGGTGCCGCAGCGGTCGCCGTGCCGCAGGGCCGCGTGCAGCATCTCGTGCGCGAGGACGAACCGCCATTCCTCGTCGTCGAGTTCGCGCAGGGGATTGACGTAGATCTCGCCCGCCTCCGCGTTGACCGCGGCCACCGAGATGTCGTGGGCGCGGGCGAGTTCGGCGTCGGCGACGAGCGTGATGCCGGCCGCGACGCCGCCGAGCAGCGGGTAGGAGGACACGAACCAGCTCAGCGCGCGTTCCCAGGGGCGCAGCCGGGTGGGCTCGCCGGTCATGGAGTCGCGGCGGCCGCCCGCCAGGTCGAGGGCGGTGGACATGGTGCGGGTCAGGGCGGTCGCGAACGCCGCCTGCCAGTCGGGGACGTGCGGATCCCACGTGTTCCAGGGCACGAGGACCTGGTCGGCCTCCCCGGCGGCCGTTCCGCAGTGCTCGTACGCGCCCGGGATGCCCGCTCGCCGCCAGCCGGCGGCCAGTTGCTCCTCGTCACCGCCGGGGTAGGACGGCGGCAGATGGTCCGGCGCCCGGCCGACGGGAGAGGTCAGCAGGAAGCGGTTGACGACCGTGCAGCGGGCGGCGAGGTCGTGACGGTCGGGCTGGACGCGCTCGCCGTGCGCGGCGGGGACGTGGCCGAAGCCGAGGTGGATCAGGGCGTGGGCGATGGCCCAGGCCCAGTCCTCGGGTTCCGCGAGGCGGGTGGGGTGCAGATGCACGCGGCCGTTGGAGGTGACGCGGGCGAGGCCGTCCCGGGGGGCCAGTTCGCAGTCCTTGTCGCGGCACGTCGTGGCGTCGATCGCGGCCAGCGCCGGGTTCGCCCGCACCAGCCGCAGTCCCTCGGCGCACGCCTCGGCGGCCGGGTCCTTCTTCGGCTGAGCCCGCTTGCCGCCCCGGCTCACCGGCGTGCCTCCACCAGCCGGGGCATGTCACGGGCCGCCTCGATGAGGAACCAGGCGGGCAGCAGGGGGTTGCCGTCGGAGTCGGAGGCGATGACGCTCTGGGCGACCTCCACTGAGATCTCCGCGAGCTGCACGAGCAGCGACTTGGCGCGGTACGCGGTCTGCCGGCCGTTCGCCGACATGTGCTCCTTGCCGGCCGGGAGTTCCTTGATCAGCCGGCCGCGGAAGGACTCGGCGAGGTAGTACAGCAGGTCGCGGTCCTCCATGCGGCTCGGCCAGCGGGCGTCGCCCTTGAGGATCGCCTCGATGCCGAACCGGCTGCGCACGATCTTGGCGTAGCCGCAGAACGCGGTCGCGTGGGCGGGCGTCAGCGTGCCGTGCGCGAGGACCTTCAGGGTCTCCTCGTCGAGGCCGTGGCCGAAGGAGTGCAGGGCGTCGGAGAGCATGTGCCAGGAGCGGGGCGTGGAGAACGGCTCCTCGGTCTTCGGCGGCCTGGACCACAGGTGGCCGGGCCGGTCGGTGAGGTGGTCGACGATCCAGGGGTGGATGCCGTTGCCCGCGGCCCAGACCAGCCAGTCCCTGGGGGACGCCTCCAGGTGGACGTGGGTGAGGCGGTTGACCAGGGCGGAGGCGATCGGGCGGGCGAGGGCGTTGTCGGTGGCGCGGTTGCCGGCGCCGATGACGATGGAGCCCTTGGGGAGTTCGTAGGTCCCGATCCGGCGGTCCAGGATCAGCGAGTAGAACGCCTTCTGCACGTCCGGGGTGGCCGCGTTCAGCTCGTCCAGGAACAGGCAGTACGGCTCGTCGCGGGCGATGGCCTCCGGCGGGCAGAACACCGAGCGGCCGTCGCGGATCTGGGGCACGCCGATCAGGTCCTCGGGGGCGAGCTGGGTACCGAGCAGGCTCACGCACTCCAGGCCGAGCGATTCGGCGAACTCCCGCACCAGGGAGGACTTTCCGATGCCGGGGGCGCCCCAGACGAAGACCGGCCGCACCGTGGCGAGACCGAGCAGCAGGTCGGGCAGACGGGAGGGCGTGACCGTGACGGCTGCCTGCACGCAGCGACTCCTGGGGGTGTGCGAGAAGGGCGCGCAGGTGTGCGGCGCCCGGTACGGACAGTCTGGGCGTCGCCCCCGGCGGGCGCAGCTGGTTTTTCCGTGGCCACGGCGCCCGCGTACCTCCGGCGCCGCCGGCGGGCGGGGCGCGGTGGACCGACCGGGGTGGCCTGAATGTGCCCTGGGCACATCCGCTCGGCGGTGAGACGGTGGGTCACGGTCCTCCGTGCACACGATGCTCCTTTCGCCCATGGGGGTGCGTCAGGAGTGGCGGGGGGCGTGGGTTCGGGCGGCGCGTCGTTCGCGGCGCGCCGCCAGCGGGACCTGGGGGCCGTCCGTCTCACGCAGCCAGCGGCGCAGCACGCGGTGGATGTGCTCGGCGCCGGCGAGCTCCGCGCCGTCCTCGGCCGGGGCGGACAGGGTGAGCGGCGACAGCAGGAACGCCTTCCCCTGGGCGCCGCCGAGACCGCCGTGCGAGCCGATCTGCTCCTCGAAGGCGAGGACTTCGCCCTCGGCCGGGTCGTACCAGGAGTTGACCATGATGTCGGCGGTGTGCGGGAAGGAGTGGGTGCGGCGGACGGCGTCGGCGGCTCCGGGACCGAAGTCGGCGAGCGGGCCGGGGTTCTCGTCGAGGCCGTCGAGCGGGATCTCCGTACCGAACGGGCCGAGGACCACCCCGCCGTGCCGCTCGCTGCGCACCAGCAGGAACCCGATGCCGGGGTGGTTGGCGAGGGTCGTCAGCAGGGCGGGGTGGCGGGCGTCGATCTCCTCCTTGGTCATGCGGTGCGGCACGTCCGGGAAGGAGATCAGGCCCAGGTTGCCCGAGGCCAGCACGATCGGCTCGGAGCCGCGTGCGGGCCGGAACTGCTCGCCGCCTTCCTCGACCGGCCGGCGCAGCGCGGTACGCACGGCCGCGCGGGCCTCGGCGCCGCTGTGCGTGCGGCGCGCCCTGCGCGGCACGGGCAGCCCGCAGCCGGCCCGCACCAGGTCGCCGAGGGTGAGGCCGTAGCGGGCGCGGAAGGTCTCGCCGGGGCTCTGGCCGTGGTCGGAGAGCACCACGATCCGGTACGGCCGCGGGGCGTGCTCGGCGACCTTCTCGATCAGGGCGAGGGAGCGGTCGAGGCGTTCGAGGACCTTCGCGGCGTCGCGGCTCGTCGGTCCGGAGTGGTGGGCGACCTCGTCGTAGGCGACGAGGTCGGCGTAGACGGCGGTGCGGCCCGCGAGCATGTCGCCCATGACGGCGGCGACGACGACATCGCGTTCGACGACGGTCGCGAAGGCGCGGATGAAGGGGTAGAGGCCGCCGCGCCCCACCCGGGGGCGGGCCTTGCGCGCACGGGCCCGGGTGGACTCGACGATCTCGCGGCCGACGTCGGCGACGAAGGACAGGGCGGTGCGCACCGCGTTGGCCGGGTCGGAGAAGTAGGCGAAGTAGCCCGCCCGGGAGCGGGTCTCGCGGCTGCGGCGGCGGGTGGCTATGGACAGGACGAGGGCCTGCTGCCCGGCGCCGCCGGAGAACAGGTTGCCGCGGCTGGCGCCGTCGACGCCGAGCAGCCCGTCGTCACCGGTGGCCTCGACGGCACGGCGCTGGAGTTCGGCGGCGCTGGTGGGGCGGTTGCAGACCATGACCTCGCGGCGGTCCTTCTCGTACCAGCGGAAGGCGGGCACGTCGTGGTTGCTGCCGTGCAGGATGCCGAGCTGGCTGGCGCCGGTCTGGCTGGACCAGTCGGTGCGCCAGGGGGTGAGCCGGTGGGTGCCGCTGCGGGCGGCGCCGAGACCGTCACCGACGCCGAGCCAGCGGGCGACGGTGGGCATCAGGCCCTTGCCGACCGCGTCGAGCAGCACGTCGTGGCCGACGCCGTCGAGCTGCATGAACACCGTGCCGTGGGTGGCGGGGCAGACCGGGCCGGATCTGCGGCGGCGCTCGGCGAGACGGTACAGGCGGCGCCGGTAGGCGTCGTCGTCGCGGACGGCCAGCGCGGCGCCGGTGGCGGAGGCGACGGCGGACATCACGGCGGCCACCACGACCGCGGTCTCCGGGGCGGCGTCGCCCTGCTCGGTGGGGTTCAGCCGCAGCGCGAGCAGCAGCAGCGCGCCGTTGAGGAAGAACACCAGCAGCCCGAGCACCAGCGCGGGCACGAGCAGCAGCAGCCGTACGAGAAGGGGCCAGGCGAGGGCCGACAGGAGACCGAAGGCGCCGGCGCCGAACGCCGCGGTGACGGCGATCCGGGTGGCGCTGTCGCCGTCGGGGGACTGGAGCCGGAAGTCCGGCAGGAGACCGGCCAGCAGCAGCATCGTGAGGGTGGAGACGGCCCATACGGCGACGCTCCGCCCGACCTGACTGGCCACCCGCCGCCAACGCCCTGACCGCACGCCCCGCACACCTCACGTCCTTGGCCCGTCGCCGGTGCGGGCCTGGGCCAAGCCTGTCACACGGGTTTCACGCGACCGGCTCCCGCGGGTCTACCGCCCGTCGTACCCGGCCGTCGGCATCGACAGCCGCCGGTGCACCCGCGCCTTCATCTGGGCGTCGTACGACGGTTCCGCGCGGCCGACGGTCTCCACCCGCACCCCGCGGCGCGCGCACTCGGCGGTGAACTCGTCGACCGACGACAGGGCGCTGCGCAGCACGCGCAGGCTCGGTGCGACGAACAGGTCGCGGCCGGGCCGTACGCCCTCCCACAGGACGTCGTGGTCGCAACGGAGCGCGCACACGAGGAGTTGCCGGGTGACGACGTGGCCCCGCTCGGCGGCCCAGCGGGCGCACATCGCGTGCTGGCTGCGGGAGTCCACCAGGAAGGGGTCGTCGTCGAGTTCCCGCAGGGGCGTCAGGCTGGCGATCGCCGTGACGCGCAACGGCCCGGTCGTGCCGTAGGCACCGCGCATGTGTCCCATGGAGCCCCCCTCACCTCCGGGTTTCGCCGCCGACCCTACTCCTGCCCGTAGGCTTCGGGGAGTCGCGCGAAGGAGGCAAAGAGGTGCCGGTGGAGATCACCTGGTGGGGTCACGCCACCTGCACGGTCGTGGACTCGGACGTCCGTGTGCTCACCGATCCCCTGTTCGCCCGTCGGCTGGCGCATCTGCGCCGCCGTCGGGGCGCCCTGCCGCCGCCCGGGGCCTGGCGTGCCGACGTGGCGCTGGTCTCCCACCTGCACGCCGACCATCTGCACGTCCCGTCGCTCGCGCGGCTCGCCCCGGGCACGCGCCTGTTTGTGCCCCGGGGCGCACCACGGGCGGTACCGGGGCTGCGCCGGCTCACGCATCTGCGGGTGCGCGAGGTGGCGCCCGGTGACGAGATACGCGTCGGCGACCTGTCGGTGCGGGTGGTGCCCGCCCTGCACGACGGGCGGCGGCTGCCGCTGGGGCCGCACCGCTCCCCCGCCCTCGGCTATGTCGTCGAGGGGGAGGCCCGTACGTACTTCGCCGGGGACACCGGCCTGTTCGACGAGATGGCCAAGGAGGTCGGACCGGTCGACGTGGCGCTGCTGCCGGTGGGCGGCTGGGGACCGTACCTCGGCGAGGGGCATCTGGACGCGGGGCGGGCCGCCGAGGCGCTGGCCCGGCTGGGGCCGCGCAGCGCGGTGCCGGTCCACTACGGCACGTACTGGCCGATCGGGCTGGACGCCGTGCGCCCGCACGAGTTCCACACGCCGGGCGAGGAGTTCGTGCGCCGCGCGGCCGAGCGCGCCCCCGAGGTGGCGGTGCACCGGCTCGGGCACGGGGAGAGCGTACGGCCGGAGGCCGCCCGGTGACCTGGCTCGCCGCCTTTCCGACGACCATGCCGTTCGCGTCGACGCAGCAGGCGATCGGCTATCCCACGCTGTTCCTGCTGGTGCTGATCGGGGCGCTGGTGCCGGTCGTGCCCACGGGCGCGCTGGTGAGTTCGGCCGCCGTGGTGGCGTTCCACCAGGCGGCACCGCTCGCGCTGGTGATCGTGTTCGGGACGGCGTCGGCGGCCGCGTTCCTCGGGGACGTGACGCTGTACTGGCTGGGGCGGCGCGGGATGCGGTCGAAGAACGGCTCGCGCTGGCTGGAGGCGCTCCGCTCGCGCGCACCCGAGGACCGGCTCGCGCGGGCCCAGGAGAAGCTCGCCGGCCACGGGGTGGCGGTGCTGGTGCTGTCGCGGCTGGTGCCGGCCGGCCGGATCCCGGTGATGCTGGCCTGTCTGATGGCGAAGTGGCCGATGCGCCGGTTCGCCCGGGGGAACCTGCCGGCGTGTCTGGCCTGGGCGGTGACGTACCAGCTCATCGGGATCCTCGGCGGCTCGCTGTTCAGCGAGCCCTGGGAGGGCGTGCTCGCGGCGGTCGCGCTGACCGTGGTGATCAGCACGGCGCCGAGTGTGTGGCGGCGGATCCGCAGGCCCGCGGCCCGGTAGTCAGGAGTTCGGGGTCCGGGCGGTCAGCGGTCGGGAGTTCGGCGCGGCCCGTGTTCCCGTGGGCCGGGAGTCGCCTGGGAGTCCGGCGCGGCTCGGGGCCCGTGGGCCGGGAGTCGCCTGGGAGGCACCCGGGAGTCAGCAGGCCGGGTCCGGGTCCACGGGGGTCAGTAGCTCGGGAGTCCGGGAGTTCCGTCCAGGACGCGTGAGGCTCCCACCGGCAGGTCCCACAGGTCCTCGCGGTCCAGCCCCGCCTTCTCCCAGGCGGCCCGCACCCGGGTGAGCGGCTCCAGCACCGGCTCCGCCGACAGGACGAACGTCGCCCAGTGCATGGGGGCCATCCGGCGGGCCCCGAGGTCCTGCGCGGCCCGGACCGCCTCCTCCGGGTCGCAGTGCACGTCACTGAGCCACCAGCGGGGGTCGTAGGCGCCGATCGGCAGCAGGGCGAGGTCGATGCCGGGGTGGCGCTGTCCGATGCGGGCGAACCAGTGGCCGTACCCCGTGTCGCCCGCGAAGTAGACGCGCCGGCCGTCCGGGGCGGTGAGGACCCAGCCGCCCCACAGGGAGCGGCAGGTGTCGATGAGGGAGCGCTTGGACCAGTGGTGGGACGGGACGAAGTCGAAGCGGACGCCGTCCAGTTCGGCCGCCTCCCACCAGTCCAGCTCGGTGACGTTCGTGAACCGGCGGCGGTGGAACCAGCGGGCGAGTCCGGCGGGCACGAACACCGGGGTGTCGCGCGGGAGCCGGCGCAGCGTGGGCGCGTCCAGGTGGTCGTAGTGGTTGTGGCTGATGACGACCGCGTCGACGGGCGGCAGGTCGCTCCAGGCGATGCCGACCGGGGTGATGCGGGCCGGGGTGCCGAGGATGCGGCGGGACCAGACGGGGTCGGTCAGGACGGTCAGCCCGCCGATCTGCACGACCCAGCTGGCGTGCCCGGCCCAGGAGACGGCGACCGTGCGGGCGTCGACCCGGGGCAGCGGGGCCGGGGCGAAGGGCAGCCGGGGGATGTCGGCGAGGCCGTCCCGGTCGGGGCGGATGGCGCCTTCGCGGGCGAAGCGGGCCATGGCCTTGAGGCCGGGCAGCGGGGCGGTCAGACGGTCGTGGAAGGTCCGCGGCCACACCCGGCGTTCACCGAGCGGCCGGGGCGCGGCGGGGGGCTCGAAGGGGGTCGGGGCCGCCTGAGCACCGTCCCGGGAGGGCGTGCTCGTGGTCGACTCGGACTGCTGCGTCATCGAGGAGGCTCCCATCGCTGAGCGTCGTCGCGGAGATCGTCGAAGACCGATTCCAGAAGGGTCAACGCGCGTCGCACGTGTGGCAGTTCCAGCGGCGAGGGTGAACCGAGGCATTCCTCGTCCGTACCCCCGCCCAGCAGCCAGCCGGTGGACAGGCGCACGCGCAGCGCCCCGAGGTCGTCGCCGAAGCGGTGGCCGCCGGGCGCGGGCATACCCAGCCGGGCGGCGAGGAAGTCCTCCAGCTCCTGGGCGTCGCCGACGCCGTGCGCGGCGAGCGCGGGCCGCAGGGGGTCCAGGTCGACGTAGAGGTGGCGCCCGGCCTGCGGGGGCCGGGCGACGGCGCCCGCGGTGACCACGGCGGTGTACGCGGCGGCGGCCACGCGCGCGTGCAGGCGTACGACGGCGTCGCGGCGAGCGGTGACCGGCTCGGGTTCTTCGAGGGCGTACGCGGCGGCGGCGGCGACCGGTGTGGCGACGCGGGCGCCGAGCGCGGTGAGGACGTCGAGCACGCGCGCGTGCAGGCCGTTGCCGCCGGACTCGCTCACGGGGAAGCGGGCGACGGCGGCCGGCCAGCCGGTCGGCAGCAGCGCGCCGGCCAGATCGGTCAGGACGGTGACCCGGTCGGGCAGCATCTGCGCCGGGCTGAGCAGCACGGTGCCGTGCGGATCGTGCACGGTGTCCCGCCAGGTCTCGTCGCTCACCAGGTGCAGGCCCTCCCCGACGGCGGCCTCCAGGGTCTCGTGCAGCAGTTCGGGCGGGGCGACGGTGGCGGTGGGGTCGTCGGCGACGGACAGGACGACCAGGCGCGGGTCGCCGCCCTCGGCGCGTACCCGGCGCACGGTCTCCAGGAGTGCGTAGGGGTCCGGGACACCGCCGCACTCGGCCTGGGTCGGCACGTGGAAGGCGGGGCGTCCCAGCAGGCGTGCGTACGGCGCCCACCAGGCGGCGCAGGGCCGGGGTACCAGGACGTCACCGCCGAGCGCGGCGGTCAGCGCGAGCAGCAGCGTGGGGGCGCCGGGGGCGGCGGCCACCCGGTCGGCCCCGGTGGGCAGGCCGCGCCGGTCCCAGTGGCCGCACGCGGCGTCCAGCAGGGCGGGCCCGCCGCCGACGGGTTCGCTGTCCGCGCGGCCGGCCGCGGCGGCGAGTACGGCGGACAGTTCGGGCAGCACGGGCAGCCCGTCCTCGGGAAGCGGCGGCCCGAAGCGGACGGGGCCGTGGCCTTCCGGGTCCGTCCGCGGCATCCGTACCTCCGTGTGGGGCCCGTGGGGCTGCTCTTCTCGTCCGTCGGCCATGGCCCGTGGGTCCGGTGGCTCCTGCGAGGGCTCGTGCGGTGCGGGTCGTTCCCTCGCGTTCCTCGTACCCAGGGTGACGCGGTGCCATGAGCGCCGACGAGGGTTGCGCGGATCACACGGCGGGGCGGGCGGCCGTCGGACGGTGCCGTCGAGGGGGCGGGGAGGGGCGGGGAGGGGCGGGGAGCGGTGTGGCCGCCGGGTCAGTGGCCGGTCGCGGGCTCCTTGCGGCGCAGGCGGTGGACGGCCGCTCCGAACGCGCCCGCGATCAGCAGGCCGCCGGTGACCAGGGCGGGCACGGAGTCGGTGAAGGTGCCCCCCTCACCGGCCCGCACCCCGCGCGGGACGACCGTGCCGCCGCAGGTGTCGGTGTCGGCGTGCGGCTCGGCGCAGGGGCTGCTGGTGGCGCAGGGATCGGTGTGCGACGGGGTGCACGGTTCGCCGCTGCCCGGCTTCACGGTGAACGTCGCGCTCCACTGCTTGCCCTTCCCGCCGGGCGCCGCCGGGCAGGTGCCGTCGACGGTCCACGCGGAGTCCGGGCCGACCGCGTCCACGCCCTCCTCGAAGTTCTCGGCGGGGGCGAGGCGGGCGGTGCCGTTGTAGGCGGGGCCGGAGATCTCGTCGTCGTTGCCGGGGACGAGCTGCAGGGTGACGCTGCCCGCCTCGAAGGCCTGCGAGGTGGCGTCGATCGTGTCGGGCGGGGGTCCGCCGGTCGGATCGCAGGCGACGGAGACGGTGACGCTGCCGCCCGGGGACGCGGTGCCCGGGCTGACCTCCGCGGTTTGGCGCTCGTCAGGGCCTTGTTGAGGTCGAAGGTGGCGACCTTGGCCTTGCTGCCGGACTCGGACACCGCCTGCACCGCGGTCAGCGCGAAGGGG
>NZ_JBSFTY010000048.1:0-74384 GCF_053591515.1 Streptomyces sp. NPDC003011 | reverse complement strand
GAGAGGAGCGTACGACGCAGGGAGTTGCCGAGGGTGTAGCCGAAGCCCGGCTCCAGCGGCTCGATCACGAACCGGGAGCGGAACTCGTCGACGACTTCTTCGGTCAGGGACGGACGCTGAGCAATCAGCACGAGGTGTTGCCTCCAGGGGTTTGGCGCCCGCTATGTGACGCCGTGGACACCAAGAAGGATACGGGCGAGACGGGCGATACGGTCTCCGCGGAGGCCGAACCGCCTGTCTCCCCACCTCAGCGAGGAGGCTCCGGGCCCCTTCCGTGCGCCGCCCCACGGCTGTTCCCGCGTGCCCCGCGACCTTGTTCGCGACGTCGTCGACCCGCACACCCGGATGGCCGTCGTCCGCCGCGCGTCACGGAGCACACCCATGCCTCGATCGTGCTGGAGGCGGGAGAGCCCGTCGTGACCGTGGCGCGGTGGCCCGAGCACTCCCCGCCCGCGATCACCCTTGGTTACTATGCTCACTTCCTGCCGGTTGAAGAGACGGGTGGCCTGGAAAAATGCTGGAAGAGGTCACCGTGACCCGCTACATCACGCCCCTGCGTGAGGGCGGCTCGCTGCCGGGACTCGTCGAGGCCGACGACCTGGGGACGTACGTCATGAAGTTCACCGGCGCCGGACAGGGCCGCAAGACGCTGGTCGCCGAGGTCGTGTGCGGGGAGCTCGCCCGGCGGCTCGGGTTCCGGGTGCCCCGGCTGGTGGCCCTCGACCTCGACCCGGTGCTGGGACTCGCCGAGCCCGACCAGGAGGTGCAGGAACTCCTCCGCTCCAGCGCGGGACGCAACCTCGGCATGGAGTTCCTCTCCGGCGCGCTCGGCTTCGACCCCCTCGCCTTCGCGGTGAGCCCCGAGGAGGCCGGACGGATCGTCTGGTTCGACGCCCTGGTGAACAACGTCGACCGCTCCTGGCGCAACCCCAACCTGCTGCGCCGGCAGGGCGAGGTGTGGCTCATCGACCACGGCGCGACCATGATCTGGCACCACAACTGGCCCGGCGCACAGACGTCCGCCGCCCGGCCCTACGACATCTCGGACCACGTCCTGAAGCCCTTCGGCCCGGATGTCGCCAAGGCGGCCGCGGAACTGGCACCGCTGGTCACCGAGGACCTCCTCGCCGAGGTCACCGCATACGTCCCGGACGTCTGGCTGGCCGGCGAACCCGGTTTCGACACCCCGGACGACCTCCGGCGGGCCTACGCACGGCCCCTGCTGGCGCGCGCGGCCGGCATCCACGAGCGTATCCAGGGGGACCAGTGAGCGAGCGGAACGTCTTCGAGTACGCGCTGCTGCGGGTCGTACCCCGCGTCGAGCGCGGCGAGTGCATCAACGCCGGGGTGCTCGTGTACTGCCGCGCCGAGGCGTACGTGGGCGTGCGCACCCACCTCGACGAGGCGAGGCTGCTGGCGCTCGACCCGGACGCGGACGTGGCCGGCGTACGGTCCGCCCTGCGCGCCGTCGAGGGCGTCTGCGCGGGCGGGGAGGCGGCCGGACAAGCCGCGTCCGACGACCCCGGACGCCGCTTCCGCTGGCTGATCGCCCCGCGTTCGACGGTCGTCCAGCCGGGCCCCGTGCACACCGGACTGACCGCCGACCCGGCCGCGGAGACGGACCGGTTGTTCGGCCTCCTGGTGCGGTGACCTGGCTCGTGATGTGAGGCTACGGCGTGCGGTGACCTGGCCCGGTCCCGCGTGCGGTCCGTGACGGTGAGGGAGCCGGCGCTGCCGTGCGTGCCGTGTATGCATGCCGTGCGGTGAGTGAGCCGGTGTCGTGGGGTGTCTTCGTGTGTCGTCCACCGAGCAGAGGCAGACCGAAGCCGGGACCCGGGGTCAGCAGCCGGAACCTGTTCCCGCACACGGGCCTCATGTGCGCCGGCGCCGACCAGCCCCCTCCCGCAGGCGACGATGACGGCCCGCACACGGTCACCGCAGGAGCGGTGCGGGTCGGCCGGCTGACCGTGGGCCTGTGGTGGTCGGCCCTGCGTCACCTGGCTTCGGCGTGCGGTGGCCGACTCCGTGCTGCTGCGCGCACACCGGCCGGCCGGCCGTCCGGTGGTGGGCCAGCCGGGGCCGTACCGCCCGTCAGACCCTGTGGCGCTTCACCACGTAGCCGGCTCCGAGGAGGCCGCCGGCGACGAAGGCGACGCCCATCCCGATGTCCCAGCCGCTCCACCCGGAGGTCGCCGCGCCGCCCACTCCGCCGCGCACGCCGCGTGTCGGGGCGGTGGTGGTGGGAGTCGCGGCCGGTGCGGGCGTCGCGGAGCCGAGCGGAGCCGTGGTCGAGGAGGTGACGGGGGCGCCGCGCCGGGGCAGCACCTCGCAGGCGATGCCGTCGTCGGTCCCCCGGTCCTCGTCGAGCCGGTTCGGATCACGCGGGTCCGAGTCGAACACGGCCTGCGCCTCCTCCCGGTAGGTGAAGTCGCTGCAGTCCAGATCCTGTGCGTGAGCGGTGTAGGCCAGCGGCACGATCGCGGTGATCGCGATCAGCGTGCCGACGGCACCGGTACGACGGCGCATGGAGCGCCTCCTTTCCGGCCACGAGTGGCCCGCGCTTTGACGCTAGGGGCCACGGGTCGCGGGGGCGCGCAGCGCTGGGCCGATCGGGTGGCTCCGGCGGGTCCGGGCGCGGGACGGCGACGGGCGGGTGCGGCCCGTCGGGGCGGCGGACGGGCAGGTAATGGATCACACCCGCCCGGTGGGCCGTTGACACCGGGTGCCAGGGCTTCTAGCGTCACGTCTGCTGAAGGTACTAAGCGGTCGCTCACCAGATGGGCGTCCTTCTCGAGGGCGAGGAGAACCAGCAATGTCCACCACTGAGCAGCGGGTCGCCGTGGTCACCGGCGGAGCGCGCGGCATCGGAGCCGCCACCGCCGTACGACTGGCCGCCGAGGGCCGCGCGGTCGCGGTGATCGATCTCGACGAGGCCGCCTGCAAGGACACCGTGGAGAAGATCACCGCGGCGGGCGGCAAGGCCGTCGCGGTCGGCGCGGACGTCTCCGACGAGGCCCAGGTCGAGGCGGCCGTCGCGCGGGTCGTCGCGGAGCTCGGCGCCCCGACGATCCTCGTCAACAACGCGGGTGTGCTCCGCGACAACCTGCTGTTCAAGATGAGCGTCTCCGACTGGGACACCGTCCTGAACGTGCACCTGCGCGGCTCGTTCCTGATGACCAAGGCCGTCCAGAAGCACATGGTGGACGCCGGCTTCGGCCGCGTCGTCAACCTCTCCTCGTCCTCCGCGCTCGGCAACCGCGGCCAGGCCAACTACTCCGCCGCCAAGGCCGGCCTCCAGGGCTTCACCAAGACCCTCGCCATCGAGCTCGGCAAGTTCGGCATCACCGCCAACGCGGTCGCCCCCGGCTTCATCGCCACCGACATGACCGCCGCGACCGCCGCGCGCGTCGGCATGGGCTTCGACGAGTTCAAGGCCGCCGCCGCCACGCAGATCCCCGTGCAGCGGGTCGGCGAGCCGGACGACATCGCCAACGCCATCGCCTTCTTCACCGGCGAGGCCGCCGGTTTCGTCTCCGGCCAGGTGCTGTACGTGGCCGGCGGACCGCTCGACTAGGGGATCGGAAACATGACTTCGGTGGAACTCCCCGAGCTTTCGGGCAAGGTCGCGCTCGTCACGGGCGCCAGCCGCGGCATCGGCTACGGCGTCGCCGAGGCGCTGATCGCGCGCGGCGACCGCGTCTGCATCACCGGCCGCAACGAGGACGCCCTCAAGGAGGCGGTCGAGCAGCTCGGCGCCGACCGGGTCATCGGCGTCGCGGGCAAGGCCCACGACGAGGCCCACCAGGCCGTCGCCGTCGAGCGCACGATGGAGGCCTTCGGCCGGGTCGACTACCTGGTCAACAACGCCGGTACCAACCCGGTGTTCGGGCCGATCGCCGACCTCGACCTGAACGTGGCGCGCAAGGTGTTCGAGACCAACGTGGTCTCGGCGCTCGGCTTCGCGCAGAAGACCTGGCACGCCTGGCAGAAGGACAACGGCGGCGCGATCGTCAACATCGCCTCCGTCGCGGGCGTCTCCGCCTCGCCCTTCATCGGCGCCTACGGCATCAGCAAGGCCGCGATGATCAATTTGACCCTCCAGCTGGCGCACGAGTACGCGCCCGGGGTACGGGTCAACGCGATCGCCCCGGCCGTGGTGAAGACCAAGTTCGCGCAGGCCCTGTACGAGGGCCGGGAGGCGGAGGCCGCCGCGGCCTACCCGCTGGGCCGTCTCGGTGTGCCCGCCGACATCGGCGGCGCGGCCGCGTTCCTCACGTCGGAACAGTCCGACTGGATCACCGGCCAGACGCTCGTCGTGGACGGCGGCATCTTCCTGAACGCGGGCGTCGGCTGACCCCACCCCTCGGCACTCCGGCACGGGCGCCCGTTGACGAAAACGGCGCCCGTGTCGGCGTACGGATCGCGCACAGGGCGATGACAACGTCGTCATAGGAATATCGATCAAGAAGGGGTTTCACGGGGAGGTTCAGCGGGCGGGACGCTGCGGTATGGTCTGCCGACTCTTGGTACGGCAGATCGAGGAGCGTGCGCGTGTTCAACCGGAACCGATGCCTGCGGAACGTGGCGGCCATCGCGTCCACAGCGTCTCTGGCGGCCGGCTGCGGTGTCCTGTCGTCCGACTCCTCCGACGACGGCGGGCCGATCGTGGTGGGCACCACCAGCGCTCCGAGCACGCTGGACCCGGCCGCGTCCTGGGACGGCTCCTGGGAGCTGTTCCGCAACGTCTACCAGACACTGCTGGCCTACCCGGACGGCCAGACCTCGCCGCAACCGGACGCCGCCGAGAGCTGCGCGTTCACCGACGCCTCCAACCGGACGTACCGCTGCGAGCTGCGCCAGGGCGTGAGGTTCTCCGACGGGGACGCGCTGGACGCGCGCGCGGTGAAGTACTCGATCGACCGGATCAAGGCCATCAAGGCACCCAGCGGCCCCTCCGGTCTGCTGGGCAGCCTGGAGCGGGTGCAGGCGCTGGGCGACCGCGAAGTGGTCTTCCACCTCAACCAGCCCGACGCCACGTTCCCGTTCGTGCTCGCCACCCCCGCCATGTCCATCGTCGACCCCGACGACTACCCCGCCGACTCCCTCCGCGAGGACGGCAAGGTGTCCGGATCCGGGCCGTACGCGCTCCGGTCCTACGAGGAGGGCCAGAAGGCCGAACTCGTCGGGAACACGAGCTACAAGGGCTTCGCGAAGCGCAGGAACGACGCGGTGACGATCCGCTACTTCCAGGACTCGGGCACCATGGTCAAGGCGCTCCGGGACAAGCAGATCGACGTCACCTACCGCGGTCTCGCCGCCGACGACATCGTCTCCCTCGAAAGCAAGAAGGACGAGAACCTCCAACTCGTCGAGGGCTCCGGCACCGACATCAGCTACCTGGTGTTCAATCCGAAGGACCCGTGGGCGAACAAGCTCGCCGTGCGCAAGGCCGTCGCCCAGCTGGTCGACCGGCCGGCGATCGTGCACAAGGTCTACAAGGACACCGTGGACCCGCTGTACTCGATGATCCCGGCGGGCCTCACCGGCCACACCACGGGCTTCTTCGACGACTACGGCGACCCCAGCACCTCCAAGGCCCGCCGGATCCTCGCCGGCGCGGGCATCACCGAGCGCGTCCCGCTCACCCTCTGGTACACGACCGACCGCTACGGCTCCGAGACCGCCCTGCAGTTCCAGGAGCTGAAGCGGCAGCTGGAGGAGTCCGGGCTGTTCACGATCACCCTGAAGAGCCGCCCGTGGAAGACGTACGTCGAGGGTTACCAGAAGGGCGAGTACCCGGTGTTCGGGCGCGGCTGGTTCCCCGACTTCCCGGACGCCGACAACTTCATCGCCCCGTTCGTGGGCGACGAGAACGCGCTCGGTACGCCTTACCCGGCGCCCCGGATCACCGGCGTGCTGCTGCCCAAGTCGCGCGGTGAGAGCGACCGGGCCGACGTGGAGCAGGACTTCGAGGAGGCCCAGCAGATCCTCGTCGACGACGCCCGGCTGCTGCCGCTGTGGCAGGGCCGGCAGTACATCGCGGTGAACGCGGACATCTCGGGCGCGGAGCGGGCGCTGGACCCCTCGACGATCATGACGGTGTGGCAGTTGTACCGGAAGACGAGCTGGTAGGGGCGGCTTCCCCGCCCTCGGCGGCGATTGTCAGTGCTCGCCTGTAGGTTCTGTGGCCTGGACGTGACCGCACGTCGTAGCGACCGCACACCGTAAGGAAGTTGACGTGACCGACATCGCCATGCTGCCCGAGTCCTGGCGCGGGGTTCTGGGCGACGAACTGCAGCAGCCCTACTTCAAGGAGCTGATGGAGTTCGTCGAGGAGGAGCGGGCGAAGGGCCCCGTCCACCCGCCGCGCGAGGAGGTCTTCGCCGCGCTGGACGCGACGCCGTACGAGCGGGTGAAGGTCCTCGTCCTCGGCCAGGACCCGTACCACGGCGAGGGACAGGGCCACGGCCTGTGCTTCTCGGTCCGCCCCGGTGTGAAGACCCCGCCGTCGCTGCGCAACATCTACAAGGAGATGAAGGAGGAGCTGGGCCTGCCCGTCCCGGACAACGGCTATCTGATGCCGTGGGCCCGGCAGGGCGTGCTGCTGCTCAACGCGGTGCTCACGGTCCGTGGCGGTGAGGCCAACTCGCACAAGGGCAGGGGCTGGGAGAAGTTCACCGACGCGGTGATCCGCGCGGTGGCCGACCGGCCCGACCCGGCGGTCTTCGTACTGTGGGGCAACTACGCGCAGAAGAAGCTCCCGCTGATCGACGAGACGCGGCATGTGGTGGTCAAGGGCGCGCATCCCTCCCCGCTGTCGGCGAAGAAGTTCTTCGGCTCCCGCCCGTTCACACAGATCAACGAGGCGGTCGCCCGGCAGGGGCACGAGCCGATCGACTGGCGCATTCCGGACCTGGGCTGACCGCCGCCGGGCCGGCACCGCCGTGCGGTCGCGCGGGTGTCTCCGACCGCCGCGCGGGCGGCTGCTCACCCGGCCTGCCGCCGGGCCGGTTCCCCGCAGGACCGGCCCGGTGCCGCCTGACCGGGATTGCCGGCGGGTGCGGTTAGCGTCGGCGGGGACAGCCGACGAGCGGGCGGAGGGCGCGGTGGCGGAGCGACAGGGGCAGGAGGCCGCGGATGCCGTGCTGACCCGGATCGGGCAGGTCGTCATCCTGCATCACGCGGGTGATCGCGAGGAGGCCCGGCACCGCCTCCTGGACCTGTGGGCGGAGATCGGCCAGGACGGCGATCCGCTGCACCGCTGCACCCTGGCGCACTACCTGGCCGACACCCACGACGACCCGTCCGACGAACTCGCCTGGGACCTGCGGGCGTTGACCGCGGCGCAGGAGCTGACGGACGAGGGGCCCGCCGGCCACGGGGGGACCGAGCAGGAGAGGACGCTCGCGGTGCGGGCGCTGTACCCCTCGCTGCACCTGAACCTGGCGGCGGACTATGTGAAGCTCGGCCGCGCCGAGGCCGCCCGCGCCCATCTGCGCCGGGCACGCAGGGCGTCCGACGCGTTGGGGGACGACAGGTACGGCGACGGGGTGCGGGCGGCGATCAGCCGTCTGGAGCTGCGGCTCAGCGAGGGAGGTTCCTCCAGCGGGGGAGCGTGGGGGCCGCCGCGGCAGCGGCCCTGACCGGCATCCGGGTGTCGCGGTCGGGTCCGTGACGCGAGCACATCCCTCGTCGGGTCCCGGGGATCGGGTCCGGGTCTCAACGCCCGTACGTCCGGTCGCAGATCGTCGTCGCCGGACTGTCCTCCTGCCAGCCGCCGTACTTCCTGCCGAGGGCGCAGACGTCCTGCTGGTCGCGGGGGACCGCCTTGGGCACGTCGGGGATCTCGGCGCGCGGCTGCCGGGGGTGTCCGGCGTCGGGACGCCGGGGCTCGGGACGCGCCGGGCGGGGCGGGTGCGTACGGGGCGGCGGCTGCTGCCGCGTCTGTGCCGGCGCCGAGGGGGCGGCACCGGGCGGTGGGGGAGCGGCGCGTTCCGGCCGGCGGGACGGGCCGATCATCTCCAGGGCCTCACGGGCCGGCGCCTGCACGACCTGCGGCTCCGCCCGGCCGTCGGGGCGGGGCGGCGACGGCCGGGACGGCACAGCCGGCGGGCCGGAGGCGGGCGGGTGCTGGACCGTCACACAGCCGGAGAGGGCCGAGACAGCCACGGTCACCAGGAGCGTTGCGGTGGTCGTCGTTCGATGCACGCGCGCAACTCTGCTGGGTCGGGCGGCCTTTGGACAGCGGACAAGCGCAGGATGCCCCACACGGGTGATCTCCGGGCCCGTACGGCGGTGCCGGACCGCCGCGGCCGACGTCAGTCGCCCGTCGCGCCGTCGAGACACTCGCGGACCAGGTCGGCGTGGCCGTTGTGGCGGGCGTACTCCTCGATCATGTGGGTGTAGATCCAGCGCAGGTTGAAGGGCTCGCCGGTGGAGCGGCCCTTGCCCTGGGAGAGGTCGTCCAGGGCGAAGCGGGCCGCGTTGCGCCGGGCGACCTCGATCTCGGCCTGCCAGGTGGCGTACGCCTCCTGCCAGGTGTCCGCCTCGGTGAGATGGAACTCGCCGTCCGGATCCTCGTCGCTGTAGTAGATCGGCCCCGGGTCCTCGCCGGCCAGCACCTTGCGGAACCAGTTCCGCTCCACGTCCGCCATGTGCCGCACCAGCCCCATCAGGGACAGCTCGGACGGCGCCACCGAGGCGGTCCGCAGCTGGGCGTCGGTCAGGCCCTCGCACTTCCACGCCAGGGTCTGCCGGTGGTAGTCCAGCCAGCCCTCCAGCATGGTGCGTTCGTCGGCGTTCTGGGCGGGTTCGCTGCGCTGCGTCGTCATGCACGCATCCTCACCCAACCCGTCCGCTCGAACCACGGGTTTTCGCCCGCCGGGCGTCCCGGCGGGACGGGCGGCGCCGCCCTGCCCGCACCTCGTCGTCCGCGGCACCGGGCGCACCGTCGCGCCGACGGGCCGGCCCGCTGTTCTTCGCGCGCGGATGCGACGGCATCGCCGACCGGCGTCCGCCCCGGCCGCCGTATGCTGCCGTGGACGTACGCGCAGGCGAGCAGTGAAGGAGTCCCCGTGAAGGTCGGCTGCATCGGGCTGGGTGACATCGCGCAGAAGGCCTACCTGCCGGTGCTGGGCGGGCGCCCCGGTGTCGAACTGCACCTGCAGACCCGTACCCCCGCGACGCTCACCCGGGTCGCCGACGGCCTCCACCTCCCCGCGGGACAGCGCCACGCCGGCCTCGACTCCCTGCTCGCCCAGAACCTGGACGCCGCGTTCGTGCACGCGCCGACCGCCGTGCACCCCGACATCGTGACGCGGCTGCTGGAGGCGGGCGTGCCGACGTACGTCGACAAGCCGCTCGCGTACGAACTCGCCGACTCGCGGCGGCTGGTGGAGCTCGCGGAGGAGCGGAACGTGGCACTGGCCGTCGGCTTCAACCGGCGCCACGCCCCCGGGTACACGCAGTGCGCCGATCACCCGCGCGAGCTGATCCTGATGCAGAAGAACCGGATCGGGCTCCCGGAGGAGCCGCGCACGATGATCCTCGACGACTTCATCCACGTCGTGGACACACTGCGCTTCCTGGTGCCCGGCCCGGTCGACGACGTCACCGTGCGCGCCCGTGTCCGGGACGGGCTGCTGCACCACGTGGTGCTCCAGCTCGCCGGCGACGGCTTCACCGCGCTCGGGGTGATGAACCGGCTCAGCGGCTCGGCCGAGGAGATCCTGGAGGTGTCCGGGCAGGACACCAAACGGCAGGTGGTCAACCTCGCCGAGGTGATCGACCACAAGGGCCAGCCGACGATCCGGCGGCGCGGTGACTGGGTGCCGGTGGCCCGGCAGCGCGGCATCGAGCAGGCCGTGCTCGCCTTCCTCGACGCCGTGCGCGCGGGCCGGGTGCTCAGCGCCCGGGACGCGCTGGCGACGCATGAACTGTGCGAGCGGGTGGTCCGGGCGGTGGCGGAGCGGGCCGCCTGAGCCGCCGCGTCCGTACGCCCTCGGTGACGGCCCACGCGGCGAGGACCAGCAGCGCCGCGTGCACCGTCCAGTCGCCGAAGCGGACGTAGGGGGTGGTGCCCTGGGCCAGCGGTACGTCGTACACCTGGGCGGTGCTGCTGTCCGTGCCGATCCACGGGCCGACGCGCCGCCCGCCGGCGTCGTAGGCGGCGGACACGCCGGTCAGCGTCGCGTGCACCATCGGGCGGCCCGTCTCGGCGGCCCGCAGGGCGGCCAGGGAGGCGTGCTGCTCCGGGGCCCAGCTGTGCTGGAACGTCGACGTCGACGACTGGCCGATCAGGATGTCGGCGCCGTCCTCGGCGAGATGGCGGGTCATGTCGGGGAAGGCGGTCTCGAAGCACACCATCGGGCCGATCCGCAGCCCGTGCCCGGCGTCCATCACCACCTGCTCGGAGCCCTGCCTGCGGTCCTCGCCCGCCGCCTTGCCGACCGAGGTGGCCCAGCCGAGCAGCGAACGGGCCGGGATGTACTCGCCGAAGGGGACGAGCCGCATCTTGTCGTAGCGGTCACCGGTGGGGCCGCCGGCGCCGACGAGGACCGAACTCTTGTAGATGCCGGGCCTGTCGGAGCGCCGGGCGTCCACGTTGACCAGGATGTCGGCGCCGGTCTCGCGGGACAGCGCCGCGATGCGCCGGGCCAGGTCGGGCCGGCCGGCCAGGTCGAAGCCGACGCTGCTCTCGCCCCACACGACCAGGTCGACGTCCTGCCCGGCCAGCCGCCGGGTCAGCCGCTCCTCCAGGTCGAAGCGGCGATCGGGGCTCCTGGCGCCGTCCACGATGCCCGGCTGGACGACCGCGATCCTGGCCCGGCCGCCGGTGTCGGGGCGCGGTGACCAGACCCAGGCCGCCGAGGCCGCCGCGGCGACGGCCACGAGGCCCGCCACGGCCGGGACGCGGACCTCACGGACCACGACCAGCACGGCGACCGCCACGTTGACGGCCACCACCAGGAAGCTGAGCAGCCACACCCCGCCCACCGAGGCCAGCCGCAGCGCGGGCTCCACCTGCCACTGGCCGGCGCCGAGCACCCCCCAGGGACCGCCGAGGCCCTGCCAGGAGCGCACGAGTTCGACACCGAGCCAGCCCGAGGGCAGCACGAGCAGGGCGCCCGCGATCCGGCCCCGCGACGGCACACCGGCCAGGAACCGGCGCACCAGCCAGCCCCAGGGGGCCCACAGCGCGCCGAGCAGCGCGGCGATCACGAACGTGAAGACGTGCAGGCTCGGCAGCAGCCAGTGGTGCATCGCCAGCATGAAGCCGAACCCGCCCCACCAGCCGTCGTACGCCGCCCGTTTCCCGGTCGCGGCGGAGCGGACCAGCGCGATCCAGGGCACGAGGGCGACGTAGGCGAACCACCACAGGGACGGGGCGGGAAACGCGAGCACGGGCAGGGCGCCCGCCAGCGCGGCGACGGTCGAGCGCCGCCACGGGGAGACGAGCCAGTGGCCGGACGAGTTCATACGGCGCCTCCTACCCCGTGGACGTCTCCAGTGTGCGTGCTGTCGGCTGTGGTGCTGTCGACGGCCCGGGGCGCGGGACGTCGGCTCAGTCGATCACAGCTGCCGGGGCCCGGCCGGGCAGGCGCCGCCACTTCTCCTTGACGACCACCTCGCGCAGCCGCCAGCCGTCGACCGTGCGCAGCAGCCCGAAGTCGTACCGCCCGCCGCACACGAAGTCGGGGGCGCCCGGGCCGGTGCCGTCGCCGTCCCCGGCCAGCCGCATGGGATTGACGTAGTCGGCCTGGACACGGGCGGTGTCGCCGGTGTCCTGCTCCAACAGGCCGAAGCGCAGACGGCGGTTGACGATCAGATGCTGCCGCATCACGAACACCCCCATGCTCTCCGCGAGCCACGCGGAGACGTTCCCGGCGTCCCCCTCGATACCACCGGCCGAGCGGTAGTCCGCCCGCCCGTCCGAGGTGAACAGACCTCGGTATGCCTCCCAGTCGCCGTCGTCCACGGCGACCGCGTAGTCGGTGATCAATCCGTCGACGGCCAGCCGGTCCAGCACGGCGGCAAGCTCCACACGCTGCGTCATCGGCTCAGTGTTGGGCATCGCGGGGGTGCCGCCAAGGGGGCACGGTGATTCTTCGGCACACGGTAAGGGTGTGGGTGCCGAGTCCGGTGTGACGGACGTACCCATAAGGTGACCTCCATGCCTGCCACGTTGAGTTCCACCAAGACACGCGCCGCGCTGCGCACATCGGCGCGTGTCTCGGCCGAGTCGCTGTTGGTCCTCGTGATGCTGACTGTGGTGCTGTGGCTGCTGGGCCGGATGTGGTCCGTGGTCTGGCCGCTCATAGTCGGCCTGCTCCTCACCACGCTGACCTGGCCCCTGGCCCGGTTCCTGCGGCGGCGCGGCTGGGCCCCCGCCCTGGCCGCGTCGGTGGTGACCGTGTTCTTCCTCCTGGTCGCGGCGGGCATCGTGGCGCTGATCGCGGTGCCGGTGGCCTCCCAGTCCGGCGAGCTGACCGACGGCGTGGTCGAAGGCGTGCAGAAACTGCGCGAGTGGGCCTCCGGACCGCCGCTGAACATCGGCGACGACCAGATCACCAAGGCCTTCGACAGCGCGGCGGCCCGCGCCCAGGACGGCCTCGGCTCCATGGTCACCACGGTCGTCACGGGTGTCAGCACCGTGGTCAACGGCCTGGTCACCGCCGTCCTCGCGCTCTTCCTGATGTTCTTCTTCCTCAAGGACGGCCCGCGGTTCCTGCCGTGGCTCGCCCGTCAGCTGCCCGGCCGGCTCGCCACCGACATCCCGACGGTGGCGGCGCGCAGCTGGGACACCCTGGGTGCGTTCGTGCGGTCCCAGGCGGCCGTCGGCCTGCTCGACGCCGTCCTGATCGGCCTCGGCCTGTGGATCGTCGGAGTCCCGCTGGTGCTTCCGCTGGCGGTGCTGACCTTCGTCTCCGCGTTCGTGCCGATCGTGGGAGCCCTGTTCGCCGGCTTCGTCGCGGTGCTCATCGCGCTGGTCTCGAACGGCCTGACGGACGCGCTGATCGTGCTGGCCATCATCATCGTGGTGCAGCAGCTCGAGGGCAACGTGTTCCAGCCCATGATCCAGAGCCGGGGGCTCGGCCTGCACGCGGCGGCGGTCCTGCTGGCGGTGACGCTGGGCGGCAGTCTGGCCGGCATCGTGGGCAGCCTGCTCGCGGTACCGGTCGCCGCGCTGATCGCGGTGGTCTGGAACTACGTGCGCGAGCAGCTCACCGATCCGCCTCAGGAGCCGGGGAGCGGCGAGTCACCCACCGGTGCCGCCGTCCCGTCGTAGCGGGCCGTCACGCGGGTGGCGCGGGCTGGGCCGTGAAGGGCCCGGCTCAGGCCGCCTCGATGACCTCGCCGCGGATCGCGGCCGCCCACTCGACCACCAACAGCTCGTACTCCGCGCGCTCCTGGGCCGAGAGCGTGCCGCCCGCGCGCATCCACAGCGCGCGGATCTGCTCGTTCAGCTCGGCGGCCGACCGCACGGAACCGGGAGCCACGGAATCGGGGAACATGCGGACAAGCCTAGGGGCAAGCACTGACAGTCCGCTACCGGACGGCTACTCAACCCGTAGGGAATCGGTCACCGGTCCCGCGGGCCCGGCCTGAGGAAACCCCGGCGGGCCGGGGGAAGTTGGCGGCCCTCAGCCTGCGGACTCGGCCGCGTGCGGGCTCAGGGCGCCGGTGGCGACCAGGACGATGATGACGATGCCGAGCGCGATGCGGTACCAGACGAACGGCATGAAACTCTTGGTCGAGATGAACTTCATGAACCAGGCGATCACGGCGTATCCGACCACGAAGGCGATCACCGTCGCGAAGATGGTGGGACCCCACGAGACGTGGTCGCTCTCCATCGCGTCCTTGAGCTCGAACAGGCCCGAGGCGAGGACCGCCGGGATGGCGAGGAGGAAGGAGTAGCGGGCCGCGGCCTCGCGCTGGTAGCCCATGAAGAGGCCGCCGCTGATGGTGGCGCCGGAACGGGAGACGCCCGGGATGAGGGCGCAGGCCTGGCAGAGGCCGTAGATCAGGCCGTCCTTGACGTTCAGGTTCTCCAGCGTCTTGCGCTGCTTGGGCGCGCGGTGCCGGCCGCCGCTCTCGTCGCGCGCCGCCAGCCGGTCGGCGATGCCGATGATCACGCCGACCACGATCAGCATCGTCGCGGTGATCCGCAGATCCCGGAACGGCCCCTCGATCTGGTCCTTGAGCGTCACCCCGAGCACACCGATCGGGATCGAGCCGACGATCACCAGCCAGCCCATCTGCGCGTCGTGATCGCCGCGCATCTCCTTGTTCGTGAGGGAACGGGTCCAGGCCGAGATGATCCGTCCGATGTCCTTGCGGAAGTAGATCAGGACGGCGGCCTCGGTGCCGATCTGGGTGATCGCCGTGAAGGCCGCGCCCGGGTCCTCCCAGCCGGAGAAGGCCGCGGTCAGGCGCAGGTGCGCGCTGGAGGAGACGGGGAGGAACTCGGTCAGCCCCTGGACGAGTCCGAGGATGAGGGATTCAAACCAAGACATGAGGTTACGGAGTCCAAGCGCTGATCGTGGTGAGGAGCGACGGGCACACCGAGCCGCCTGGCGCGGTGATCGATTGTGTCGAGGGCAGCGTAGCGCCCTGAAGTGACAGCCCCGGCACAGGGGTTTGCGAGCGGTGGGGAAGCTACGCGGCCGTCGGTCCCGCCACCGTCCAGCCCGGCGTCTGCGGACGGGCCGTCAGATCGCCGTGGTGGACCGTGCCTCCGCAGGCCCGGCAGGTCACGTCCGGAACCAGTTCGTTGCCGCAGGCGTGCTCGACCACCATCGGGCGGTCGCCGTCCTGACGCAGGTGGCGGTCGCCCCACGCCATCAGGGTCATCAGGACCGGCTCCAGTTCCAGTCCGGCCCGGGTCGGCCGGTACTCGAAGCGCTGGGGCCGCTCGCTGTAGGCCCGTTTGGTGAGGATCCCGGCGTCCACGAGGCGGCGCAGCCGGGTGGCGAGGACATCACGCGGGGCTCCGATGTTGCGCGCCAACTGGTCGAAGCGGCCGTTGCCGAGGCACGCCTCGCGCAGGACGAGCAGCGAGTACTTCTCGCCGACGACAGCCAGGGCGTCGGCGATCGAGCAGGGACGCGGATCTTTCGGGGCGGCCATGGCGCTCAGTCTAGGGGAGGGGCCGGCACTCCCACGCTGGAGGGTTTGTTTTTCCAACTCACAGGGCTATGGTGAGTTCGGATTTCCTACTCACCGGTAATCGTGGAGGCCGACACCATGCGTGACGCAGTCGTCGTCGAAGCCGTACGCACCCCCATGGGCAAGGGCAAGCCCAACGGTGCCCTCGCGCACGTCCACCCCGTGGAACTCCTCGCGCACACCCTGCGCACCCTCGTCGAGCGCTCCGGCGTCGACCCGGCGCTGATCGACGACGTCATCGGCGGCACCGTCGACCAGGTCGGCGAGCAGGCCATGAACACCACCCGCTACGCCGTCCTGTCGGCGGGGTTCCCGGAGACCGTGCCCGCCACCACCGTGGACCGCCAGTGCGGCTCCTCCCAGCAGGCCGTGCACTTCGCGGCGCAGGGGGTCATGTCCGGCGCGTACGACATGGCCGTGGCGTGCGGCGTCGAGTCCATGAGCCGCGTCCCGATGTGGTCGAACGTGCCGGCCGGCCAGGACCCCTTCGGCCCCGGAGTCGCCGACCGCTACCCGGAGGGCCTCGTCCCGCAGGGCATCAGCGCCGAACTCATCGCCGCCAAGTGGTCGATCACCCGCGACCGGATGGACGCCTTCGCGGTCTCCTCGCACCGCAGGGCCGCCGCGGCCTGGGACGCCGGCCTGTTCGACGACGAGGTCGCGCCCCTGGACGGCGTCTCACGCGACGAGTGCGTCCGGCCGGGCACCACCCCCGAGATCCTGGCCGGCCTCAGGCCCGCCTACCACGACCCGGACTTCGCCGAGCGCTTCCCGCAGATCGAGTGGAACGTCACCGCGGGCAACGCCAGCCCCGTCAACGACGGAGCCTCGGCCGTGCTCATCGCGTCCGGCGAGACCGCGGACCGGCTGGGCCTGCGCCCGCTCGCCCGGCTGCACAGCTTCGCCGTCACCGGCTCCGACCCGGTCCTGATGCTCACCGGCGTCGTCCCGGCCACGGAGAAGGTGCTGCGCCGGGCCCGCCTGACCCTCGACGACATCGACCTGTTCGAGGTCAACGAGGCGTTCGCCGGCGTGGTCCTGGCCTGGCAGCAGGAGACCGGCGCCGATCTCGCCAAGGTCAACGTGCACGGCGGCGCCCTCGCCCTCGGCCACCCGCTCGGCGCGAGCGGGACCCGCCTGACGACCACCCTCGTGCACGCGATGCGACAGCGCGGCGCCCGCTACGCCCTGCAGACCATGTGCGAGGCGGGCGGACTCGCCAACGCGATGATCCTGGAGTCCGTGTAACCGGGGCCGGGGCCCAGGGACCCCGAGGTGCCGAGGACCCCGAGTAGCCCGAGTAGCCCGAGTAGTTCGAGGTGTCCGTGTGACCGGGTTACCGCACCCCGCGCAGCTGGTGGCGCTTGCGCCAGGCCACCACCGCGCCCACCAGCGCCGGCAGCGCGATGCAGGCCATCGCGATCAGGAAGGCAGGCGACGTCGGCGTCGAGGCGCGGGCACCGGCGACGACGTACGCGGCGGTGTTCGGGACCGAGCCGAGCGCCGTCGCCACCAGGAACGGGACGGTGCGCATGCGGGAGACCGCCGCGCAGTAGTTGGCGGCCCAGAACGGCACCCCGGGGAACAGCCGTGCCGCCAGCATCGAACGGAACCCGTGCCGGCTGAGCTGGCCGTCCGCGGCCCTCAGCCACCGCCCCCGCAGCAGCGGGCGCAGCGCGTCCTGGCCGAGCACCCGGCCCAGACCGAAGGCGAGGCCGGCGCCGAGCACCGTGCCGGCCACGGCCGATCCGAGCCCCAGCTGGGAGCCGAAGAGCGCGCCCGCCGCCAGGTTCAGCAGGGGCCGGGGCACGAAGGCGACCGTGCACAGTCCGTACGCCACCGCGAAGACGAGTGCCGCCACGGCCCCGCCGAGCTGCGGCGGCCAGCCGTCGGCCAGCAGCCGCTGCGGCTCCAGGAGCAGGACGGTCGAGGCGGCGCCCGCGAGCAGGGCGATCAGCAGGGACAGACGTGACCACGGCGAGAACAGCGCTCTCGTGCAGCGCGCGGTGAGCCCCGCCGCAGCGGGGACGGTGGTGACGAGCTCCGTGGTGAGGGCGAGCTCCGAGACGGTGGCCCGGGGAGAGGCCGTGGCGGTGCCCCCAGAGCGGGTGGTGGCATCGAGCATCCAGTGACGGTAACCGACGGACGTGTGTGATCGCCGTACGGATCCGGTCCCTTGGGCGGTCCGGCACCGCGGAAAACCATTCGACGTGGGACAACGCGTCGACAATGATCTGCGTCATGTCCCGGTACGCCTTCGTCCTCGCAGCATCCGCCGCAGCGGGTGCCCCGAAGGCTGCCGTGCCCGTCTTCCCGGCCGCTGTCGACGGCGCCCGAAGCTGACCCTCTCCGGATCGTCCGGCGGACCCCGCAGGGGGAGGGTCGGCGAATCCTCGGGGTCCCGCATCTCCTGACAAAGAGGCTTCGAGGTACCGCCATGTCCAAGACGGCGTACATCCGCACCAAACCGCATCTGAACATCGGCACGATGGGCCATGTCGACCACGGCAAGACCACCCTGACCGCCGCCATCACCAAGGTCCTCGCCGACCGCGGCTCCACCGCCTTCGTGCCCTTCGACCGCATCGACCGGGCGCCGGAGGAGGCCGCGCGCGGCATCACCATCAACATCGCGCACGTCGAGTACGAGACGGACACCCGGCACTACGCGCACGTCGACATGCCCGGCCACGCCGACTACGTCAAGAACATGGTCACCGGCGCCGCGCAGCTCGACGGGGCGATCCTCGTCGTCTCCGCGCTCGACGGGATCATGCCGCAGACCGCCGAACACGTGCTGCTGGCCCGGCAGGTGGGCGTGAACCACATCGTCGTCGCCCTCAACAAGGCCGACGCGGGCGACGAGGAACTCACCGACCTGGTCGAGCTGGAGGTGCGCGACCTGCTCACGGCGCACGGCTACGGCGGCGACGCGGTACCCGTCGTACGGGTCTCGGGGCTCAGGGCCCTGGAGGGGGACGCGCGGTGGACGGCCTCCGTCGAGGCGCTGCTCGACGCGGTGGACACGTACGTGCCGATGCCCGAGCGGTACCTGGACGCGCCGTTCCTGCTGCCGGTCGAGAACGTGCTCACCATCACCGGCCGGGGGACGGTCGTCACGGGCGCCGTCGAGCGGGGCACGGTGCGCGTCGGCGACCGGGTCGAGGTGCTCGGGGCCGACGTGGAGACGGTGGTCACGGGCCTGGAGACCTTCGGCAAGCCGATGGAGGAGGCGCAGGCCGGGGACAACGTGGCGCTGCTGCTGCGCGGCGTGCCGAGGGACTCCGTCCGACGCGGGCATGTCGTGGCCGCGCCGGGAAGCGTGGTGCCCAGCCGCCGGTTCTCGGCCCGGGTGTACGTGCTGTCGGCCCGGGAGGGCGGTCGGACCACGCCCGTCTCGACCGGATACCGGCCGCAGTTCTACCTCCGTACGGCGGACGTGGCCGGGGTCCTGGACCTCGGCGAGGCGGCGGTGGCACGGCCCGGCGAGACGGTCGCCGTGACCGTGGAGCTGGGGCGCGACCTGCCGCTGGAGCCGGGGCTCGGGTTCGCCATCCGCGAGGGCGGGCGGACCGTGGGGGCGGGAACGGTGACAGCCGTCGCGTGAGGGCGGCTGCCGTGCGTGGGCGCCGCGGGCCCGGTCGTGGCCGGTCGCGCCCGCGCACGGAGCCGTACGACGGCACAGCACGACCGCACGGCACCTTGCCCCTCCAGGGCCGCCCGCGCCCCCGGCGGCGGAGCGGGCACCGGCACAATGGGACGGTGAACGAGCCCATCCCCGTCACCCGGACCGTCGATCACGGGGTCGCCAAGCTGATGCCCGACGTGGACCGGAAACGGGCCTGGCTGCTGACGGTCGACGGGGCGCCGCAGTCGTACGTCGACCTGGACGAGCCGGAGCACCTGGAGTTCGAGTACGCGCGGCGGCTCGGGCACGTGCTGGACACCGTGGCCGAGCCGGGGCGTCCGCTGGACGCCCTGCATCTCGGCGGGGGCGCGCTCACCCTGCCCCGGTACCTGGCGGCGACCCGGCCCGGCTCCCGGCAGAACGTGGTCGAGGCGGACGGGGCGCTGCTGGAGCTGGTCGGGGAGCATCTGCCGCTGCCCGACGGGGCCGGGGTCGCCGTGCACGCGGCGGACGCCCGCGCCTGGCTGGAAACGGCCCCCGCGGACTCGGCCGACGTGCTGGTCGCCGACGTCTTCGGCGGTTCGCGGGTCCCGGCGCACCTGACGTCCGTCACCTACGCCCGGGAAGCCGCGCGGGTCCTGCGGCCCGCCGGCGTCTACCTGGCCAACCTCGCCGACTCCGTGCCCTTCACCTTCCTGCGCTCTCAACTCGCCACGTTCGCCGCCGTGTTCGGTGAGCTCGCGCTGATCGTCGAGCCGGGTGTGCTGCGCGGGCGCCGCTTCGGCAACGCCGTGCTCGTCGCCGCGCACCACCCCGTCGACACGGCCGCCCTGGCCCGGCTCACCGCCTCCGACGCCTTCCCCGCCCGGGTCGAACACGGGCCCGCGCTACGGGACTTCATCGGCGGTGCGCGGCCGGTGCGGGACGAGGACGCCGTACCGTCGCCCGAGCCTCCCGACGGGGCGTTCGGCATCGGGTGAGCCGCGGCCGAGGGCCCCCGGTCCCGGGGACCGGCCCCGCGCCCGGCGACCACCCCGGCTCGCCGAACGCCTCGGTCCCCGGCCCGTGAACAACAGGGCCGGGGACCGGGACCGGGGCGTTCGCTGGCTCAGCCCGTCGGTTCTCCGTGCAGCCGGACCGTGCTGAGGATCTTCATGACGGTCGCCTCGGGGACCTCGTCCTTGACGCCCTTGGCGCCGTAGAAGTTCCACGACACGAAGTCGCCGGCCGAGTTCTTGAAGCCGAAGGTGATCGCCTTGCCGTCGGTCACGCACTTGCCCTTGGCGGGCGTGTCCGTCGACGACGCCCAGGAGTAACTGCCCTTGACGCCGGACGCGGTGGTGTAGGGCGTGGCCTTCTTGTCGGCGGTGATGGTCTTCTTGTCCGGCTGCGTGTACCCGCCGTAGACCCACCAGGCCGGGGTGTTCAGGGCGACCTCGTCGGTGTCCTTGGCGCCGTTGGCGCCCTTGGTGCCGGTCGCGGCCAGCGACATGGTGTCGGTCCGGCCGTCCTTGTCGTCGTCGGACTCGCACCAGTTGGACTTCAGGATCGCCGGCGCCGACATCGTGATGATCGGCTTGATCTCGTCCGAGTTCTCCTCCTCGAACGCGACGGCCGACGTCGGGGACTGGACCTCCCAGTCCGCCGGTACGTCGAAGGCCGTGCCCCACTTGGGATTGACGACGATCTTCCAGCCCGCGACGGTCGCCTTCTCGCCCTCACCGCCACGCGGATTGCCCTCGGAGGCGGACGCGGACGCGGAGGTGCTCGGATCGGTGGACGCGGTCGCCGACGGCTTCGCGTCCTTGCCGCCGTCCGCCTCGTCGTCCTTGTCCCCGCCGAGGACCAGGAAACCGGTCACGCCGGCCGCCACGATCACCGCCAGGGCCGCCACGATCGCGACCACCTTGGTCCGGTTTCCGCCACCACCACCGGGCGGCTGCTCGGGCGCCCCCACCGGTCCCGGCGCCCCCCACTGCGGCTGCTGCGCATAAGGGTTGGGCTGCGGGACCCCGGGCTGCGGGACTCCGGGCTGCTGGAAACCGGGCTGCTGATACGGATTCGGCTGCTGGTACCCCGGCTGCTGGTACGGGTTGTTCGGCTGCTGCGGGTTCTGCTCGCCCCCGGGCGGCTGCTGCTGTCCTGGCCACATGAGCAGCCACCCTAGCCCCGCCAGGGACACGATTCGGTCACTGCCTCTTGTCAGGGACGTAGCAAAATCAGCGCTCGTCGGTGAACCCCCACACTGCGACGGACGCGGCCACGGTGAGCGCGATCACCCTGACGCGCCGCCCGGAGTCCGGCGGCCCGGGTGCCGCGGCGCCGGCCGGACGGCGGGCACTGCCCGTCCCCGGGCTGCCGCCGTCCTGGCCGCGTGGACGGCGGCCCACGGCGATCCGCCGACGGCCCTGGTCAGACGAGGCTACTCGTGGGTAACCTGCCTTCATGAGCGCAGACCAGATGTCGATCGGCGAGTTGCTCGCCGCCACGGTGCCGATGGTTCGGACCCTGAACCTGGAGTACCTGGAGACCACTCCGGAGAAGGCCGTGCTGGCCCTTCCGGACCAGGGCGAGTACCGCAACCACGTGGGCGGGCCGCACGCCGGGGCGATGTTCACGCTGGGGGAGTCGGCCAGTGGGGCGATCGTGCTGGCGGCCTTCGGGGACCAGCTCTCGCGGGCCGTACCGCTTCCGGTGACCGCCGAGATCGCGTTCAAGAAGATCGCTCTGGGGCCGGTCACGGCCACCGCGACGCTCGGGCGCCCCGCCGCCGAGGTCGTCGCCGAGCTCGACGAGGGCAAGCGGCCGGAGTTCCCGGTGGCCGTGGCCATTCAGCGGGAGGACGGCGCGGTCACCGGGGAGATGACCGTCGTGTGGACCCTCCGGCCCAACGGCTGAGCGGCAGCCGGACGGACGCCGGTCGGGCCGTACGCGAACGGGTCGTATGCCGGTCGGGCCGTCGCGCCAGGCCGTGGTGACCGGGTTGTGGTGACCGGGTCGTAGTGACTGGGCCGTGGCGATCAGGCCGTGGCGATCAGGCCGTGGTGACCGGGTTGTGGTGACCGGGCCGTGGCGACCGAGTCGTGGTGACCGGGCCGTGGCGACCGGGCCGTACGCCGACTCGTAGCCCCGCGCCGTGCCGGGGCGGAGGCCGCGGAGGTCCCTGGGTGTGGCGCCGGCGGTCGGCGATGCCTCACCCGGCCTTCGGGCCCCGGCCGGTTCGTCCCCCGGCCGGGGCCTGTGCCGTCGCGTCAGGCGGCGAGCCGGCGGTGGCCGGCGGTTCCGTCACGTTCCAGGCCGGTGACGAACTCCTTGAGCCAGGCCACGAACGCGGGACCGAGGTCCGGGCGGTCGCACGCCAGCCGGACCACCGTGCGCAGATAGTCCGCCTTGTCGCCGGTGTCGTAGCGCAGTCCGTCGAAGAGGACCCCGTGGACCGTGCCGCCCGCGGCGAGTTGCTGCAGCGCGTCGGTCAGCTGGATCTCGCCGCCGCGGCCGGGCGGGGTGCGCTCCAGGGCGTCGAAGACCGCGGGGTCGAGGACGTACCGGCCGATCACGGCGTACGCGCTCGGCGCGGCCTCGGGCGACGGCTTCTCGACGAGGCCGGTCACGCGGACGACGTCGTCCTCCCCGGTCCGTTCCACGGCCGCGCAGCCGTAGAGGTGGATCTGTTCGCGGGGCACCTCCATGAGGGCGACCACGCTGCCGGCGTGCTGGTCGCGGACGTCGAGCATCCGGCTGAGCAGGGTCTCGCTCGGGTCGATCAGGTCGTCGCCGAGCAGGACCGCGAACGGCTGGTCGCCCACGTGGCGGCGGGCGCAGAGCACCGCGTGTCCGAGGCCCAGCGGCTCACCCTGGCGGATGTGGTGGATGTCGGCCAGGCGGGCCGGGTCGCGCACGGCGTCCAGCCGTACCGCGTCGCCCTTGGCGGCGAGCGCCTGCTCCAGCTCGAAGGCGTGGTCGAAGTGGTCCTCGATGGCCCGCTTGTGCCGGCCGGTGACCATCAGGACGTCGTCGAGCCCGGCCGCGGCGGCCTCCTCGACGACGTACTGGATGGCCGGCTTGTCGACGACCGGCAGCATCTCCTTCGGCGTCGCCTTCGTCGCGGGGAGGAAGCGGGTGCCGAGACCCGCGGCCGGGACGACCGCCTTGCGCACCGTGCGGGCGGAGGCGGAGGCGGGGGTGGGCGTGGTGTGGGGGACGGTCATGCGGCTCATGCTGGGGTACGGGGATGAGAACGCCCCCGGAGAAGGCTTTGACTGTGCTGTGGGGCGGCCCGGAAGTGGGAGATTTCGTGTGCCAACGGGACTGGGCCGCACACAAGTTGACCTGCTCGCTCCGGAGTTTTTCGAAAGCGGGTACGGATACCGCCGGTAACTTTTTTGAAGCGCCCCCGTTTTGAACATCGGTCACTCGAACTTCTTGTTTCCAGTGTGTCAATTGTGCGAAAGTGAGCGGCCCCGCAGCCGACCGCTCCCCGCTCCATAACCGACCCGCACTCCACGCGGCACAGGTATGCACCAATCAGGCACCTGCTTTCCTACGGACGCGCACCCCCATGCCGTCCTGCGGCCTGGAAGGAAATGGTCCAGTGCAATCCCCGTACCCACCCCGTCCCCCGTATCCGCCCCGTCCCGGAGCGAGTCCCGCACAGTCCGACCGCGAACTCGTCGCCCGGCTGGGCGCAAGCACCCCGGACGCCCACGCCGTCGCGCTGCTGATGGCCCGGCACTGGCGGGCGGCCCACGACTACGCGGTGATCTGCCTGGCCGCGTCGGCGGATTCGGCGTCCACGGTGACCGCCGCCGCGTTCCACCGGGTGCTCGGCCAAGCGGGCTCAGGCGCCGTACGGCCCCACCTGCTCGGGGCGGTGCGGGAGACGGTGAAGGAGTGGGCCGCGGACGACCGGATTTCCGCCGCCATGCCGGAACTCCGCAAAACGACCGGCGGCCGTGGGCTGCGCGCGGCGAGGTCGGTCACCCCCGAAAGGCGCAAGCTCGCCGAGCGCGCATTCGGCGCTCTTCCGGGAGCTTCCCAATGCCTGCTGTGGCACACGGAGGTCGAAGCCGAACCCATATCCGTACCGGCCGGTCTGCTCGGGGTGGACGCGGCCAGGGCGTCGGCCGCGCTGGAGCAGGCGCGCGAACAATTCCGGGCGGGGTGCGCGCGGGCCCACCGGGAACTCGCGCCGACCCGGGAATGCCGCTTCTACAACCGTCTCCTCGATGTCCCCATTCGCCGGGGCGGAACCCTGCTGCCCGATGTCCAGCGGCATCTGACGGAGTGCCGTTACTGCCGGCACGCCGCCGAGCAACTCAGCCATTTCGAGGGCGGTTTGGACGTACTGCTCGCCGAGACCGTGCTCGGCTGGGGCGCCCGCCGCTATCTCGACTCACGGCCCGGCCGGGACGGGGCCGGCACGGCGCGTCCCGCACGCTCGATCGCCGGCCTGACCGCACGGCCGAGGACCGGCGGGCGCCATCGCCCCGCCTCGGCGGCCCCGCTCGCCCCGGCCCGCAGGCGCACCAGGGCCGTGCTCGTGGGCGCGGGCCTCACCTCCCTCGCCCTGCTGGCCACGGTCCTCGTCGCCAGGAGCTGGTCCGACGAGGGCGGCGTCCCCGCGCCCGGCGCCACCTGGGGAGCGGTGAGCGGCCACTCCGTCTCCCCGGGGGCCACGGGCGACTCGCCCGGCGCCGGATCCCCGTCCGCCGCCTCCGTCGGACACCCCGCCGAGGTCGGACACGGCAGGCTCCGCAACCCGGTCGCCGGACTCTGCCTCGACCTGCGGGACGGCCGGACCGGCGACGGCACCGGGGCCGTCCTGGCGGCGTGCTCGTCGGCCGGCTCCCAGCAGTGGTCGTACCAGGACGACGGGCTGCTGCGGTCCGCCGCCGACCCCACCCTCTGCCTCGATGCCGACGCCGACGAGGGCATCGTCGTCCTGGCCGACTGCATCGTGCACGCCGGCGAGGTGCGCTACGACCTCACCGTGCGGGGCGAACTGCTGCTGCGCCGCGGTGCCGGGCTGCTCGTCGCCCCCGGACCGGGCCGGTCCGTGATCGTCGCCGAACGCGACGGAACAGCCGGACAGCGGTGGGTGCTGGAGTCCCCGGGCGGCCGGTCCGGGTCCCCGCGGAGCGACGGGCTGCCCGGCGGCGGCGCGCAGGACGGCGACCCGTCCACGCCGTCCGACGCACCCAGGCCCGCCCCGTCGTCGCCCGAGGAGGACACCCTGCGCGAGCCCTCCGGCCCCGGAGTTCCCGGGGCGCCCGACGTCCTGCGGCCTGCGCCGGCCGAACCGCAGGCGCCGCCGGAGCAGTTCGAGACGCGGGCCGCCCAGGTCGACGACTGCTGCGCCGCACCAGAGCCGGCGGCTCCGGCCGACGAGGCGGCCACCGTCGTGGACGAGGCAGCGGGCGCCGCGGCGTCGACCGTCGGCACGGTCACCACCGGCCTCGCCTCCGTGCTCCGCTAGTCACCCGGGGGCACTCCCACGCCGGGTGACCCACTCCCCTCTGGGGCCTGAGGCTCGTGGGGATTCGGGGCTGCCGACCGGCGCGCACGGCCGCGCACGGGCGCTCACGGGCGCTCACGGGTGCGGCTGAGGCGGGCGGCCGCCGTGACCGGTGGGACGCCGGAGGCTCCCGGTGACCCGGTAGGCTTCCCGGCGTGCGTCCCTGCCGGACGCACGCCGGGAATGCAGGCAAGCGATGGGAAGGACCGGCGTTGCACGTCCAGGACTGGCTCGACACGGTGCCCGCGGCAGCCGTCTACGCCCTCGTGGGGATCGTCATCGGCCTGGAGAGCCTGGGCATTCCGCTGCCCGGCGAGATCATCCTGGTCTCCGCGGCACTGCTGTCCTCGCAGCACGCGGGCATCGACCCGCTGATCCTCGGCGTCTGTGCCAGCGTCGGCGCGATCGTCGGCGACTCCATCGGCTACGCCATCGGCCGCAAGGGCGGACGCCCCCTGCTGGCCTGGCTCGGCAAGAAGTTCCCCAGACACTTCAGCGAGGGGCACATCGCCACGGCCGAGCGGTCCTTCGAGAAGTGGGGCATGTGGGCCGTCTTCTTCGGCCGCTTCGTCGCCCTGCTGCGGATCTTCGCGGGGCCGCTGGCGGGCGTCCTGCGGATGCCGTACTGGAAGTTCCTGATCGCCAACGTGTTCGGCGGCATCCTGTGGGCGGGCGGCACGACCGCGGTCATCTACTACGTCGGGATCGTCGCGGAGTCGTGGCTGAAGCGGTTCTCGTGGCTGGGACTCGTGGCGGCGGTGCTGGTGGGGCTCACGTCGATGCTGGTGCTCAGGCGCAAGGCGAAGCAGGCGACGGCCGAGCGGCAGGCGGCCGGACCCGAGCCGGAACCCGTCCCGGCCGCCGACTGAGACCCGGCTTCCGGGACGAGAGCGGTCCTTCCGGCACTCAGCCCTCGTGCACGTCCCTTGGCACTCAGCCTTCGTGCACGTCGCTTGGCGCTCAGCCTTCGTGCATGCCGCTTGGCGCTCAGCCTTCGTGCACGTCGCTGTGTGCCTTCGCCAGGTCCGCGTACAGCGTTCCGTTCAGCGTGACCCCCTGACGCTCCTCCTCCGTCAGCTCCCGCTTCACCTTCGCCGGGACGCCCGCGACGAGTGAGCCCGGCGGCACCCGCATCCCCTGCGGCACCAACGCCTGCGCGGCGACCAGTGAACCCGCCCCGATCACCGCCCCGTTCAGCACGGTCGCGCCCATCCCGATCAGACAGTCGTCCCCGACCGTCGCCCCGTGGACGACGGCGTTGTGGCCGACGGAGACCCGCTCGCCGATGGTGACGGGGAAGCCCGGGTCGGCGTGCAGCGTGCAGTTGTCCTGGATGTTGCTCCGCGCCCCGACCGAGATCCGCTCGACGTCGCCGCGCGCCACCGCGCCGTACCAGAGGCTCGCGCCCGCCTCCAGCGTCACGTCCCCGATCACGGAGCACGTGGGCGCCACGAACGCCTCTTCGTGGATCTTCGGTTCCTTGCCGCCGATGCCCGTGATCAACGCCTTGTGCGTCATCGCCCTCTCCTCGCCCTCTCCTCGCTTGTCGACACCCGCGCACCGTACGCCACCGGTGGGGCGAAGATCACAGCTCCCCTAACTCATGGGTTCACGTCACGCTGAGTACGGTGAGCGGGTGCCCAAGCGCAAGAACACGTTCTCGTCATGGCGGCGCCGCGCAGTGCAGCGGGCCGTGCACGCGGGCTGGGCCTGGGTGCAGCGCACCGGCTCCGTCACCGCCGACCACCCGGGCCGCTTCCGCTTCGGAGCCATGGGCCCGGACACCCGGCTCGCCTTCCCGCTCGGCACGGTCTTCGGCGAGCCCTGGATCCATCTGGGCGCCCACTGCATCGTCGGCGAACAGGTCACGCTGACCGCTGGTCTGATGCCCGGCCTCGACCTCGGCCCGGACCCCATCCTGCGCATCGGGGACGGAGTCGTCCTGGGCCGCGGCAGTCACGTCATCGCGGACACCACGGTCACCATCGGCAGCGACTGCTACTTCGGGCCGTACGTCTACGTCACGTCCACGAATCACTCGTACGACGATCCGCACGAGCCCATCGGCAAGCAGTGGCCGCGGATGGAGCCGGTCGAGATCGGGGCGGGCTGCTGGATCGGGACCGGTGCGGTGATCCTGCCGGGGGCGCGGATCGGACGGAACGTCGTCGTGGCGGCCGGTGCCGTGGTGCGCGGTCCGGTGCCCGACCACGCCGTGGTGGCGGGCGCGCCCGCACGGGTCGTACGGCGCTGGACGTCCGCCGACGGCTGGCAGCCGCCGCTGAGGACCCCGGCCCCGGTGCCGATCCCCGCGGGCGTCACCCCGCAACAGCTGCTGGCGCTGGCCGACCTGACCGAGGAGGACGTGGCCCGGCTCGCCGAACTGGACGCCGACGCCTAGGCGCGTCCAGGGCGTGTTTCGAAAGTCCCGTCTGGCTCGCGACGCCTGGCGCGGCACCTCGCCGCGTTGTCGGGATCGTCCACGTACACCCGGTACGCGGACGACCCTCCGCCTTGCGATGCACCGCACCACCCGCCAGCCGCGTCCCCAACCTCACGGGTCAATACACCTAGCCCGCGGCCAGCAACAGCGTGCCGGCGAGGGCGAGTCCCGCTCCCGCCGCCTGGATCGCCCGCAGGCGTTCGCTGAGGAAGCCCCGGGCGGCCAGGGCCGTCACCACCGGGTACAGCGAGGCCAGGACGGCGGCCACGGTGACCGGGCCGTGCTGGGCGGTGATCGAGTACGTGCCGTTCGCCGCGACGTCCGCGAGGCCGACGAAACCGAGCGCCGGCAGCGAGGCCCAGGGGAAGCCGCCCGCCGGAAGGGCCGCCCCGCCGCGCCGCACCGAGAGGTACAGACCGGCGCCGCCCACCGCCACGTTGACCACGCGCTGCACGAAGAGCGCGAGGAACAGGCCGGTGAGCGTCGTCGACGCCTCGGCGATCAGCGCGAACACCGTGCCGAAGCCGAGGGCCGCGATCAGGGTGAGGAGGACGGCCTGGCGCTGCACCGGCGCGCCGCGCAGCTGGGGTCCGCCCGCCAGGACGACGCCGGTGACGGCGACCGCGATCCCCGCGACCTGCACCGGACCGGGCCGCTCGCCGAAGAAGAGACCCACGCTCACGGGGACGGCCACGCTCAGGGTGGCGAGCGGGGAGACCACGCCCATCGGGCCGAGCGCGAGCGCCTTGTAGAAGCAGAACAGGGCGACCGGCCCCACCAGGCCCGCCGCGCACGCGAACCACAGGCGCGGACCGGCCTCGTTCCAGCCTCCCGTGGCCAGCACGATCACGCCGAGCACGGCCGCCGCGACGGTCTGCGAGACCACGACCACGGTCAGTGCCGGGGTACGCCGGGTCAGCAGACCGCCGCCGAAGTCGGCCAGCCCCCACAGCAGGCTGGTGGCCAGGGCGAAGAATGCTGTCACGGCCGCCTCGCAGTACAGTTCGGTGAACGATCGGGTGCACCACACCGTAGTGCAGCGGAGTGAACTCTGTCATCCAGAATATTGGACGCCTGATGTGGGCCCTGAGAACCTTGGACGGAATGTGTCGGACCTCGACCTGCTGACCCAGTCCCTGGCGCGCAACGTCAAGCGCTGGCGCGCCGAGCGGGGTTTCACCCTGGACGCGCTCGCCGCCCGCGCCGGAGTCAGCCGCGGCATGCTCATCCAGATCGAGCAGGCCCGCACCAACCCCAGCCTCGGCACGGTCGTCAAGATCGGTGACGCGCTCGGGATCAGCATCACCACCCTGCTCGACTACGAGCAGGGGCCGAAGGTGCGGATCGTCCCGCCCGAGCAGGTGGTGCGGCTGTGGCACACCGACGCGGGCAGTTACAGCCGGCTCCTCGCGGGCGCGGAGGCCCCCGGCCCGCTGGAGATGTGGGACTGGCGGCTGATGCCGGGCGACAGCAGCGGATCCGACCCCCACCCCGCCGGCACGGTCGAGATCGCCCACGTCACGGAGGGCGAACTGACCCTCACCGTCGAGGGCGTGGAGTACCGCGTCCCGGCCGGATCCAGCGTCACCTTCGAGGCCGACGCCGCGCACACGTACGCCAATCAGGGCGATGCCCCGATGGAGATGATGCTGACGGTCTCGGTCCCTGGCGTGCGCTGAGGCCGCCCGTTCCGTCCTGTTAGCGTGCCGTCATGGACGCACCCATCGGACACTTCGATCACGCCACGCCCGCCCCCGACTGCCTCGGCGAACTGACCCGCCCGGTCGCCGACGCCGTACGCCACTGGAGCGGCAGCGTCCCCGCCGAGCAGATCGTCTACGTCGACACCGACCCGCAGTGGGCCGACACCGCCGTCTTCGTGGAGCACTACGGCAGGGAACTGCTGGAGCAGTCGGCGAACTGCGTGGTCGTGGCCGGCAAGCGGGGCGGTGAGATCACCCTCGCCGCGTGTGTGGTGCTGTCCACCGCCCGGGTCGACGTCAACGGGGTCGTCCGCCGCCAACTCGGCGCCCGGAAAGCCTCGTTCGCCTCGACGGACACGGCGACGGGGGAGACCGGCATGGAGTACGGCGGCATCACCCCGCTCGGACTCCCGCGCGACTGGCCGGTCCTGGTCGACTCGGCCGTCATCGACCTGCCCTACGTCCTGGTGGGCAGCGGCCGCCGGCGCGGCAAGCTCCTGGTGCCCGGAAAGGCGTTCACGGAGCTGCCGGGCGCGGTGGTGCTGGAGGGGCTGGGAGTCGCCTGAGCCGTGGGCCGGATCGGGTCTGCCGGGCGACTCGGCGTCGAACCGGGTCCGGGGGTCAGGCCGGGCTGTGGTGGGCCAGGAGCAAGTGGGGGTCGGTCCCGCCCGGCACCGGCGCCGGGTCGGCGTGCACCAGGGCCGCGGTGAGCCGGGGCACCGCGTGCAGCAGGGCGTGCTCCGCGTCGACGGCCACCGCGTGCGCCTGACGTACCGTCGCCTCGCCGTCCACCACGACGGCCACCTCCGCGCGCAGCCGGTGCCCGATCCAGCGCAGCCGCAACTCGCCCACCCCGCGCACCCCTTCGACCTCGCGCAGAGCCGCCTCGGCCCGGTCCACCAGGGCCGGGTCGACGGCGTCCATCACCCGCCGGAACACCTCGCGCGCCGCGTCCCGCAGCACCAGCGTGATCGCCGCGGTGATCGCCAACCCCACGACCGGGTCGGCCAGCTGCCAGCCCAGAGCCGAACCGCCGGCCCCCAACAGCACGGCCAGTGAGGTGAATCCGTCCGTACGGGCGTGCAACCCGTCGGCGACCAGGGCGGCCGAGCCGATGTCCCGGCCCACCCGGATCCGGTAGCGGGCCACCCACTCGTTGCCGGCGAAGCCGACCAGCGCGGCCACCGCGACCGCCGGGACGTGCTGGACCGGGCGCGGATCCAGCAGCCGGTCGATCGCCACCCAGCCCGCGAAGGCCGCGGACGCGGCGATCGTCAGCACGATCGCGATGCCCGCCAGGTCCTCGGCACGGCCGTAGCCGTAGGTGAAACGCCGCGTCGCGGCCCGCCGGCCCAGCACGAAGGCGATCCCGAGCGGTACGGCGGTCAGCGCGTCCGCGGCGTTGTGCACCGTGTCCCCGAGCAGCGCCACCGACCCGGAGACGGCCACCACGACCGCCTGCGCCAGGGCCGTCACCCCGAGGACCGCCAGCGAGATCCACAGGGCGCGCATGCCGCGGGCCGAGGACTCCAGCGCGGAGTCGAGCTTGTCGGCGCTCTCGTGGGAGTGGGGGGTGAGGAGGTGGGCGAGACGGTGACGCAGAGGGCGGGGGGAGTGGGGGTGGGGAGGGCGGTCGGGTCGCCCGTGCCCATTCCCATGCCCATTCCCATGCCTGTGGTCCTGTGCGTGCCCATGCCCGTGCTCAGGCCCGTGTCCATGCCTGTGGTCCTGTGCGTGCCCATGCCCGTGGTCGTGCCGGTCGCTCACGTGGATCACCTTCCGGTGCGCGCGGGAGTGGACGTGAGATGTCCACGACGCCATTATGTGCGTATGAGCGCACGCATGCACCTGTCACCTGCGCAGGATGCGCATCCGCACACCCCGGGCGAGGAGCAGTTCGCGCTCGCCGCCGAGCTGCTGGCCCTGCTCGGCGACCGCACCCGGCTCACGCTGCTGCACGCCCTGACGGCGGGCGAGGCCGATGTCACCACGCTCACCGAGGCGTGCGGGGCGGCGCGGCCCGCCGTCAGCCAGCACCTGGCCCGGCTGCGGCTGGCGGGCCTGGTGAGCACCCGCAAGGAGGGCCGACGCGTCGTCTACGCACTGCGGGACGGGCACCTGCGCCGGCTCGTGGACGAGGCGCTGAGCGTGGCCGACCACCGGCTCAGCGACCGGCCGCCGCACGACTGACACCGCGGGCGGGGCCGTGCGGCCGGCGGACGCCGGTCAGTAGGCGGGAGCCGTCCCGAGGTACTGCTCCGCGAAAGCCGCCGCGGCGACGGGGGAGGTGAACAGCCGCCGCAGCCGGGCGAAGGTGGTGCCCGCCCGGTAGGCGTCGCCCGACGAGGTCCCGTGGTACACCTCGGACAGCCACTGTGAGAACTCCTGGTAGTCCCACACCCGCCGCAGGCACGCCTCCGAATAGCCGTCCAGGCCGGTCTCCTCGCCCTTCGTGAGGTATGCCACGAGCGCGTCGCCGAGCAGGAAGGCGTCGTGCAGGGCGAGGTTCATGCCCTTCGCCGCGATCGGCGCGGTCAGGTGGGCGGCGTCCCCGGCGAGGAAGAGCCTGCCGAACACCATGGGTTCCACGACGTAGCTGTGCATGTCGAGGACGCGCTTCTCGATCAGCCGGCCCTCGGTCAGCGGCCCGGTGTCCGACGCCGCGAGCCGCTGGCGGAGTTCCGACCAGACCCGTTCGTGGGACCAGTTCTCCGGGTCGTCGCCGGGCGGGCACTCCAGGTAGTAGCGGGTCACCTCGGGACTGCGCGCCATGTGCCCGGCGAAACCGTCCGGATGGATGCCGAACACGACGCAGTCGTTGGACGGCGGTGCCTCGGCCAGCAGCGCCAGCCAGCCGACGCCGTAGTCGTGCCGGGCGATCCGCGCGTACGCGGGCAAGCCGGTCCGCGTCACGCCGCGCGCGCCGTCGCAGCCGGCGACGAAGTCGCACCGGACGGTCTCGCGCCCGCCCGTGCGCGGGTCGACGTACGACACCGACGGCTCATCCGTGTCCAGGTCGTGCAGCTGGACGTCCCGCACGCCGAACCGTATGTCCCCGCCCCGCACGTCCGCGTACTCGCGCACCAGGTCCGTCACCAGCAACGGCTGCGGATAGATGTAGTGGTGATGCCCCGTCAGCTCGACGTAGGAGAAGCGGAAGCGTTCCCCGGCGAACCGGAACTCGCAGTCGGTGTGCAGTTGCGCCCGCTCCAGCAGGGTGTCGGCGAGGCCGCGTTGCCGGAGCCCGCGCACCGCCCACTCCTCCAGGACACCCGCCCGGGGCCGCTGTTCGATGAACGCGCGCGTCTCGGTCTCCAGGACGAGACAGTCCACGGAGGCGGCCCGCAGGATGTTGCCGACGGTGAGCCCGGCCGGGCCGGCGCCCACGACGACGACCGGAAAGCGCTGCGGGGCATCCTGGGCTCGGAGCGCTCCGGTGTCGGGGGTGGGGGAGGTCACCCGAACATTATGTCGGCGCCCGCGCGCGGGCGGGGAGTGCCGGGACACGTGAGGGACACGTCGGCGCGCTGCCCGCCGGGGGCGCTCAGCCCAGGCGGGGGATCTCGATGGCGGGGCAGCGGTCCATCACCATCTCCAGGCCGGCCTCCCGGGTGCGTGCGAACGCGGCCTCGTCCACGACACCGAGCTGGAACCAGACCGCGCCGGCGCCCTTGGCCACGGCCTCGTCGGCGACCGCCCCGGCGAGGTCGCTGTTCACGAACACGTCGACGACGTCCACGTCGAAGGGGATGTCCGCGAGGGAGGCGTACCCCTGCTCCCCGTGCACGGTCTCCGCCTTGGGGTGGACCGGCACGACCCGCTTGCCGTGACGCCGGAGCACCTCGGCGACGCCGTACGCGGCACGCCGCCGGTTCGACGACAGGCCCACCACGGCCCAGGTGTCGCCGAGCTCGGTGAGGATCTTGCGGACCGTTGCCTCGTCGCCGTACACCGTGGATCTCCTCGGGCTCGCGGATGGGCTGGCGTATCGGGGAACAGCGGACGGCGTCCGCGGATTCCCGGCCGTGTCCGTGTCCGTGGCCGCTCCGACCCGTGTGGCTTGAACGTCTGTTCGGGTGAACGGTGGCGCGCTGACGTCCGCGCGCCTACGCTCGGGCCGTGCTGCGCATCAACGACGCCCGGACCGGCAAGCCCGTCGACGCCGCTCCCGCCCGCCGCGGCCTGACCCGGGTCGAGGCTCATACGGCGGGCTGCGACCCGACCGCCCTGCGGGTCCTGCTGGTCGCCGACCTCCTGATCCGTGCCCTGGAGATGGGGGGCACGCCGGTCTGGGCGGTGCTGAACGGCGAGCGGCGGCCGGAGCTGAGGGCGGCCGCCGCGGCCCTCGGCATCCGCCCCTTCGAGGACGACGGGGACGACGGGGATGTCGGGGCAGGTCTGGGCGAGGCGCAGGTGATTCACGTGATGGTCCAGGGACAGGACGCGGGCGGGAGCGAGACCGGCCGGGCGGCCTCCGTCACTGCCCGGGCCGGGGCCGCCGCCCGCCGGACCCCCGACGCCGTCCGTATCTCCGTCGCCCCTGCCATCCCCGTCGACACAGCGGGCGCGGGGACGGCCGAGGGCGTCGACGGAACGGCCGGGGTCGACGCGATGACCGGGGTCGGGATGCCCGAAGGCGCCGATCCGGCCGTCGTGCGTCTGGCACTGCTGTCCCGGCCGCGGAGCGCGTCCGTGCGGCTCGACGCCGAGGCGCTGAGTGCGGCCCGGGACACCCTCGTACGCTGGCGGCGCGCCGTCGCCGACTGGGCGCGGCTTCCGTCCCGGGCCGTTCCCGAGGAGGTGCGTGCGCAGCTCCGTGCCGCCTGGGAGGACGACCTGGACGTGCCCGCCGTGCTCGGGGTGCTGCGACAGGTGGAGACCTCGGACCTGCCCGAGGGCGCCCGCTTCGAGACGTACGCCTACGCCGACCGGCTGCTCGGTCTCGAACTCACCCGCGACCTGGGGGCCCCGGCGTGATCGCCCGGGCGGGAGCGGGCCCGCTGCGGCACCTGGTCGTGCTGCGGCACGCCAAGTCCGCCTGGCCCGACGGCGTCACCGACCACGAACGCCCGCTGGCGCAGCGCGGACGCCGGGACGCCCCGGCCGCGGGGCGGGCCCTCGCCGACGTCGGCCTGCTCCCCGACCTCGCCCTGTGCTCCACCGCCGTACGGGCCCGCCAGACCTGGGAACTGGCGTCCGCGCAGTGGGGCACGCCGCCGCCGGTGCGCCTCGACCCGCGGCTGTACGGGGCCGACGTACCGGAACTGCTGGACGTCCTGCACGCCGTGCCCGCCGAGGCCGACACGATGCTGGTGGTCGGACACAACCCCGGACTGGAGGAACTGGTCCTCGACCTGGCCGGGGACGGTCTCGACGACACCCTGGACGAGGTCCGCCGCAAGTTCCCGACCTCGGCCCTCGCCGTGCTGGCCTGGCGGGGCACCGACTGGCGGGACCTGGTACCGGGGGCGGCGCTCCTGACCAACGTGCTCGTCGCCCGGGGCGGGAAGAAGCCATAGCCGGCCGGCGTGCGGCCCTTGCTCCCGGTCGGGTTCCGCGCGGTGCGGGCAGCGCACGGCGGTGCGCATAGGCTGGCCCGATGCAGGACGCGTACCGCACAGTCGCCCGCGCGGGAGTGCACGAGACCGAGGTCAACCGCTCCCGCTTCCTGTGCGCCCTCGCCCCGGCGGCCACCGAGCGGGAGGCCCAGGACTTCGTCGCGGCCGTCCGCAAGGAGCACGCGGACGCCACGCACAACTGCTTCGCGTACGTCATCGGCGCCGACGCCGCGATCCAGCGGGCGAGCGACGACGGCGAACCCGGCGGCACCGCCGGCGCCCCCATGCTCCAGATGCTGCTGCGCCGCGACATGCGGTACGTCGTCGCCGTCGTCACCCGCTACTACAGCGGCGTCAAGCTCGGCGCGGGCGGACTCATCAGGGCGTACGGCGGCGCGGTCGGCGAGGCGCTCGACACCCTCGGCACGGTCACCCGCCGCCGGTTCCGGCTCGCCACGGTGACGGTGGACCACCAGCGGGCGGGCAAGGTGCAGAACGACCTGCGCTCCACGGGACGCGAGGTACGGGACGTGCGCTACGGCGAGGCCGTCACGATCGAGATCGGGCTGCCGGACACCGATGTGGCCGCCTTCCGCGCCTGGCTCGCGGACGCGACCGCCGGGACCGCCGGGTTCGAACTGGGCGGAGAGGCCTACGGGGACGTGTGACGACCCAGGGACGTATGACGGTCTACGTGAATAGGGCATAACGGGCTTTCGTGAAGCCTGTCATGACGGGTCGATACGGGAGTAACCGCCCGTGGTGTCAGACCCGGCCGTTAGTCTCGGGGATCATGAGGCTGCTGCACACTTCCGACTGGCATCTCGGCCGGGCGTTCCACCGGGTGAACATGCTCGACGCCCAGGCCGCGTTCATCGGTCACCTCGTCGCGACCGTGCGGGAGCGCGGTGTGGACGCGGTGGTCGTGTCGGGTGACGTGTACGACCGGGCGGTGCCGCCGCTCGCCGCGGTCGAGCTGTTCGACGACGCCCTGCACCGCCTCGCCGGCCTCGGCGTACCCACGGTGATGATCTCCGGGAACCACGACTCGGCCCGCCGTCTGGGCGTGGGCGCGGGCCTCATCGACCGCGCGGGCATCCACCTGCGGACCGAGCCCTCGGCGTGCGGCACGCCCGTGGTCCTGGCGGACGCCTTCGGGGAGGTGGCCTTCTACGGCCTGCCCTATCTCGAACCCGCCCTGGTCAAGGACGAGTTCGCGGTGGAGAAGGCGGGGCACGAGGCCGTGCTCGCCGCCGCCATGGACCGCGTCCGCGCCGACCTGGCCACCCGCGCGCGGGGGACACGGTCCGTCGTCCTCGCGCACGCCTTCGTCACCGGCGGCGAGGCCAGTGACAGCGAACGGGACATCACCGTCGGCGGGGTGGCCGCCGTACCCGCCGGGGTCTTCGACGGCGTCGACTACGCGGCCCTCGGGCACCTGCACGGCAGCCAGGTCATCACCGAGCGCGTGCGCTACTCCGGCTCCCCGCTGCCGTACTCCTTCTCCGAGGCCGGCCACCGCAAGAGCATGTGGCTCGTCGACCTGGACGCCGACGGCTCGGTCACCGCCGAACGCGTCGACTGTCCGGTGCCGCGCCCGCTGGCCCGCCTCCGCGGCACGCTGGAGGACCTGCTCGCCGATCCGGCACTCGCCCGGCACGAGGACGCGTGGGTCGAGGCGACGCTCACCGACCCGGTCCGGCCCGCCGACCCCATGGCCCGGCTCACCGAGCGCTTCCCGCACACGCTCAGCCTCGTCTTCGACCCCGAGCGGGCCCCGGACGATCCCGCCGTGTCGTATGCCAGACGGCTCGCCGGCCGCAGCGACCAGCAGATCGCGGAGGACTTCGTGGCCCATGTGCGCGGTGCCGCACCCGACACCCGCGAACAGGCGGTGCTGCGGGACGCGTTCGACACCGTGCGCGCGGACGCGGTCGTGCGGGAGGTCGCGCGGTGAGGCTGCACCGGCTGGACATCACCGCGTTCGGTCCGTTCGGCGGTTCCCAGACCGTCGACTTCGACGAGCTGTCGGCGGCCGGGATCTTCCTGCTGCACGGGCCGACGGGCGCGGGGAAGACGTCCGTCCTGGACGCGGTGTGCTACGCGCTGTACGGCACCGTGCCCGGCGCCCGGCAGAGCGGCCAGGGGCTGACCCTGCGCAGCGACCACGCCGCCGTCGGCATACGCACGGAGATCCGTCTCGACCTGACCGTGGCGGGGCGCCGGCTGGAGATCACCCGGCAGCCGCCCTGGGAGCGCCCCAAGAAGCGTGGCTCGGGCACGACCCTCGACAAGGCACAGAGCTGGCTGCGCGAGTACGACGCGGCGGGCGGCGTCTGGAAGGACCTCAGCCGTTCCCACCAGGAGATCGGCGAGGAGATCACCCAGCTGCTCGGCATGAGCCGGGAGCAGTTCTGCCAGGTCGTGCTGTTGCCCCAGGGCGACTTCGCGCGCTTCCTGCGCGCCGACGCCGAGGCGCGCGGCAGGCTGCTCGGCCGCCTCTTCGACACCCACCGCTTCGCGGAGGTGGAGAAGCGGCTCGCCGAGCGCAGGCGGGCGGCCGAGGCCCAGGTCCGCGACGGGGACGCCGGGTTGCTGGCCGACGCGCACCGCATGCAGCAGGCGGCCGGCGGTGCCATGGAGCTGCCGGACCTGACCCCGGGCGAACCGGGCCTGGCCGACGCCGTCCTGAGCGCGGCGGCCGTCGCCCGCAGCACCGCCCGCGAGCAGCTGACGATCGCCCACTGCCGTCTCACGTCCGCCGAGTCCGCGCAGGCGGCCGCCGACCGCGACCTGGCCGAGGTGCGCGAACTGGCGCGCCTCCAGCGGCGGTTCACGGAGGCGCGGGAGCGGGCCGCGCGCCTGGAGGAACGCGTCGACGCCTACCGCGAGGCACAGGCCCGCATGGAGCGGGCCCGCAAGGCCCAGGCGGTGGCCCCGGCCCTGGAGCTGCGGGAGGCGGCCGACGCCGACCACCGACGGGCCGCAGCCGCGGAGGCACGCGCGCGTGCCCTGCTGCGGGACGCGCTCGGCGACGACGGTGAGGCACAGGGACGGCCGAAGGACGCCCGGGGCGGCATACACGGGAGTGCCCGGCCGGAGGACGACGCTCACGACGGGACCGACACCCACGCCCACGCCTGTGCCGGGTCGCGGATCGCTTTCGCGGACGCCGGTGCCGCCGGACTCGCCGCCGCCGCGCGCCGGGCCGCCGAGGAGCTGGGCGGTCTGGAGTCGGCGCGTCGCGCGGAGCGGAGGGTGGCGGAACTCGTCGCGGAGCGGAGCGACCTGGAGCGTCAGGAGCGGGCCGACGAGGACGTCCGGCAGGAGGCGGAGGCCTGGCTCGCCGGGTGGGAGGCGGCCCGGGCCGGTCTCCAGAGCCGTATCGAGTCCGCGCAGGAGGCCGCCGCCCGGGCCGAACAACTCGCCGTCCAGCGCGATCCCGCCCAGCGGCGGCTTCAGGCCGCCCGGCAGCGCGACCAGTTCGCGGGTGACACGGACGCCGCGCAGCAGCAGGCCCTCGCCTCGGCCGAACGCGCCGTCCAGGCCCGCGCGCACTGGCTCGACCTCAAGGAACAGCGTCTGAACGGCATCGCGGCCGAACTGGCCGCGAGCCTCACCGACGGTGAGCCGTGCGCCGTCTGCGGCGCCACCGAACACCCCGCCCCGGCCCGCAAGGACGCCGGGCACGTCGACCGCGAAGCGGAGGAGCGCGCCCTCGCCGCCTACCAGCGGGCCGAGGAACAGCGCACCGAGGACGAGCGGCGCCTGGGCGTCGTACGGGAAGCCCTGGCCGCCGCCACCGCCGAAGCCAAAGACACGCCGACTGCGCAACTCGCCTCGGAGGCGGAGGAGTTGGAGCGGCTGTACGCGCGAGCGCGCCGCGACGCCTCCGGGCTGCACTCGGCGCGCGAGGAGCTGCGGCGGGCGCAGGAGGAGCACGGGCAGCGGACCGCCGCCCAGCAGCAGGCGGCCGTGCGGGCCGCGGCCCGGGTCGGCCGTCGCGAGCGGCTGGACCGCGAGAAGACCGCCCTGGACACCGAACTCGCCCAGGCGCGCGGCGCCGCCGACAGCGTGGCCGCGCGGGCCGCGCAGCTGGAGCGGCGGGCCGCCCTGCTCACCGACGCCGCCGACTCCGCGCGCGTGGCCGAGGACACCGCCCAGCGCCTCAAGGACGCCGACGCCCGGCTCGCCGACGCCGCCTTCCGGGCCGGCTTCGACACCCCGCAGGCCGCGGCCGCCGCCCTGCTGGACGAGTCGGCCCACCGCGAGCTGCAACGCCGCCTGGACGCCTGGCAGTCGGAGGAGGCGTCGGTACGTTCCGTCCTCGCCGAGGCCGACACCGCGACCGCCGCCCAGCAGCCGCCCGCCGACCTCGCCGCGGCCGAGCGGACCGCCGCCGCGGCGGCCCGGCGCCTGCGCGAGGCCGCCTCCGCCCGCGACGCGGCACACCGGCGCTGCACCGAACTCGACCGGCTCTCCGCGCGCGCGCTCGCCGGTGTGCGGCGGTTGGCGCCGCTGCGCGCGGAGTACGACCGCGTGGCCCGGCTGGCCGGCCTCGCCGCGGGCACCTCGGCGGACAACGAACGCAAGATGCGCCTGGAGTCGTACGTCCTGGCAGCCCGGCTGGAACAGGTGGCCGCGGCAGCGACCCTCCGGCTGCAGCGCATGTCCTCCGGCCGCTACACCCTCGTCCACTCCGACGGCCGCACCGGCCGGGGCCGCAGCGGGCTCGGGCTGCACGTCGTCGACGCCTGGACCGGGCGCGAGCGGGACACGGCGACGCTGTCCGGCGGCGAGACCTTCTTCGCCTCGCTCGCCCTCGCGCTCGGCCTCGCGGACGTCGTCACCGACGAGGCCGGCGGGGTGCGGCTCGACACGCTCTTCATCGACGAGGGCTTCGGCAGCCTCGACGACCAGACGCTCGACGAGGTCCTGGACGTGCTCGACTCCCTGCGCGAACGTGACCGCAGCGTCGGCATCGTCAGCCATGTCCCGGATCTGCGGCGGCGGATCCACGCGCAGCTGGAAGTGGTGAAGGGCCGCTCGGGGTCCACACTGCGGCAGCGGGGCACCGGCTGAGGTCAGCGGCCGGCGGGGCTGAGGTCAGCGGCCGAGCGGGCGCCGGGGCAGCGGGGACGAGTAGACCACGCTGGTGGTGACCGAACCCAGCGTGCCGATCCTTCCCGACACCTCTTCGAGATGGCGCATGGAGCGCGCGGCGACCTTGATGACGAAACAGTCGTCGCCCGTGACGTGGTGCGCCTCCAGGATCTCGGGAGTGGAGTCGACCAGGTCGTGGAACGGCTTGTAGTTCCCGGTGGGATGGCGCAGACGCACGAACGCCAGGATCGGCAGTCCCAGCCGGTCCGGGTCCACCACGGCCGCGTACCCCTGGATCACCCCCGCCTCCTCCAGCCGTCGCACCCGCTCGGTCACCGCGCTCGCGGACATGGACACGGCACGGGCCAGCTCGGCGAAACTGGCCCGGCCCTCCCGCTGGAGGACGTCGAGGATGCGCCAGTCGGTGGCGTCCGGGGAAAACGCGGTCATGCCCGAGGGATAGCAGGGGAATCACCGGCGGAGCAAGCGGAACGCCGGGGATCACACCTTCTGAAAGACGATCGACGCCCGTAGATTTCTGGTCACCACCGCGGCGCATCCCATCGCATCACGCGATCACACCATCGCCGCATCATCGCATCGCCTCCCACCGCAGGTGAAAGGGCCGGCCCATGAACAGCGCCACGACCACGACCGTCAATCCCGTCCTGCGGGTCGCCCCCGCGACCCCCGCCGAGGCCGCCGCCCACTTCCGCGCGAGCCTCGTCTTCCACGCCGACGTGTCCGACGTCGCCGCCGCGCTCGCGGCCGACGGAGACCCGGGGTTCGCCGTCCTGGACTCCCGCTCCGCCGAGTCCTGGGACCAGGGGCACGTGCCGGGGGCGGTCCACCTGCCCACCGCGCTCATCCCCGCACAGGCCGAGCGGATCCTCGACAAGAACGTGCCGGTCGTGACGTACTGCTGGGGCCCCGGCTGCAACGGCGCGACCCGGGCCGCGCTCGCCCTCGCCGAACTCGGCTACCAGGTCAAGGAGATGCTCGGCGGCTTCGAGTACTGGGCGCGCGAGGGTTTCGCGTTCGAGACCTGGGAGGGCCGCGAACGGCTGACCGCCGACCCGCTGACCGCTCCGGTGGACGTGGAGAACTGCGGCTGCTGAGGCCCGGGTTCGCGGGAGTGAGCGGGCGTGTAGGTTCTGCCGCATGGTGCGATACGCGGAGCCGGGCGCGGTGGAGTGGGTCGAGTCGGGCGGCGGGCCGCTCATAGCGGTGCCGGAGACGGTCCGGCCGTTCTGGGCGGGGGCCGACGGGGACGAGACGGCCTCGGACTACGACCGGGCCTGCGAGGTCGAGGGGACCGTCGGACTGCTGCCGGTCGGGGACTCGGCGGCGCTGGTCCTCGGGGACGAACCCGCCTCCACCGCGTTCCTGCCCGACCACGAGACGTTCGTCCGCTGGGGCGCCGCCGACTCCGAGGCCGACCTGCTCGCCAAAGTGCCGACGGCCCTCGCCACGGCGGACTGGGAGGAGGAGGTGCGCTGGACCGTGCCGGGACCGGTCGTCCTCTTCGACGCGGCCTGGCCGGGCCACGACTCCGCACACGCCGACCACGTCCGGGTCGCACTGGATCCGGGCAGCTACGCGGTACGCGCCGCCCAGGTCCAGCCCGGCCCCGAGACCTGGCTCAGCCTCGTACAGCTGCGGCGACTGCCGAACTGACCCGCAGGGGGAGGCCGGAGCGAGGGCGGTCGCGGGGCGGTTTCGCCGGAGGGCGGGCCTCGCCGGCGGGGGCGGCTCGGTGTGACGCGCACCGCGGGCACGGCTCACGGTGCGCCCGGTCTCACCGCGGGGACCGCTCATCGTCAGCCTCACCGTGAGCCCGGCCGCCACCGCATGCGGGCCGCGGTGCCCGGTGCCAGGGCGCGGACCCTGGCCCAGGGCGTCTGCGGATTCCGCGTGTCCGTTCGACCGTGAGGTGACCGCGGGTCCGGCGCCAGGGCGCGGACATCGCACGCCCAGCCGGCCCACCCCGCACACCGGTCGACCCCGGTCCTGTGGACACGGATCACCTGACCGGCGAGGTGTACGACGCCGTCGCCGCGATGTTGCCGGCCGGCCGCTGGCGGATGCCCGAGGACCCCGCCCGCCTCATCGCGTGGCGGGCCACGGACGAGGCGGGCCGGATCACCGGTCAGGTCATCGACGCGGAGGGCGGCTTCCGGCGCTGACCGCCGTGTCGTTCAGAGAGCGGACAGCTCGTCCACCAGGTCGTCCAGGCCCAGCGAGCCCTGGGACAGGGCCGCCATGTGCCAGGCCTTGAGGTCGAAGGCGTCGCCGTGCCGCTCGCGTGCCTTCTCCCGGCCCAGCAGCCAGGCCCGCTCGCCGAGCTTGTAGCCGATCGCCTGCCCCGGGATCGTCAGGTAGCGGGTCAGCTCGCTCTCCACGAAGTCCGCCGGACGGCTGCTGTGCGCGCCGAAGAACTCCTGCGCCAGCTCCGGTGTCCAGCGCTCGCCGGGATGGAAGGGGGAGTCCGCCGGGATCTCCAGCTCGAGGTGCATGCCGATGTCGACGATGACCCGGGCCGCCCGCATCATCTGCGCGTCGAGGTAGCCGAGCCGCTGCTCCGCGTCCGTGAGGAAGCCCAGCTCGTCCATCAGCCGCTCCGCGTACAGCGCCCAGCCCTCCGCGTTGGCGCTGACCATGCCGACGGAGGCCTGGTAGCGGGAGAGGTCCCCGGCGACGTGCACCCATTGCGCGAGCTGGAGGTGATGACCCGGGACGCCCTCGTGGTACCAGGTCGAGACCAGGTCGTAGACCGGGAAGCGGGTCTGGCCCATCGTCGGCAGCCAGGTGCGGCCCGGACGGGAGAAGTCCTCCGACGGGGGTGTGTAGTAGGGAGCCGCCGCGCCGCCGGGCGGGGCGATGCGCGACTCCACCTTGCGCACCCGCTCGGCGAGTTCGAAGTGGGTGCCGTCGAGCGCGTCGATGGCCTGGTCCATCAGGCCCTGGAGCCAGTCCCGCACCTCGTCGACGCCCTCGATGTGCTTGCCGTGCTCGTCCAGGTGGGCGAGCGCCACCCACGGCGTCCCGGCGCCGGGGAGGATCTTCTCGGCCTCCTTCGTCATCTCGGCGAGCAGCCGGTGGTACTCCGCCCAGCCGTACGCGTACGCCTCGTCCAGATCGAGGTCGATGCCGTTGAAGTAGCGCGCCCAGCGGGCGTACCGCTCACGGCCCACGGTGTTCGGGGCGCCCTCGACCGCCGGCGCGTACACCTCGCGCATCCAGTCCCGCAGCTCGGCCACGGCGGCGGTCGCCGCGCGGGCGGCCTCGTCGAGTTCCGCGCGCAGGGTCCCGGGGCCCGCCGACGCGAAGTCCTCGAACCAGCCGGTGCCCTTGCCGTCCGTGTCCGCCCACTCGGTGAGCTGGCCGAGGAAGGTGGCGGTCGGCCGCGGTCCGGCGTACAGCTCGCGTTCCAGGCCCAGCGCGAGGGAGGCGCGGTAGCCCGCCAGCGCGGCCGGCACCGCGCGCAGCCGCTCGGCGACGGCCGCCCAGTCCTCGTCGGTCTGGGTCGGCGTGACGGTGAAGACCTCGCGCACCGAGTGGGCGGGCGTGGCCATGTTGCCGACCGCGCGCAGGCCCTCGCCGGCCTCGTGCACGGCGAGTTCCGCGGTGAGCCGCTCGCGCAGCAGGCGGGCGCACCGGCGCTCGATGTCGCTGTCCGCGCCGGGCCGCCGCTCGGCCTCGTCGAGCCGCGTGAGGGTCCGGCGTGCCAGCTCCGCGAGAGCCTCCTGGCCCGCGGGCGAGAGGTCGGGCAGACGGCGTGAACTCTCCTGCACGCCGAGGTACGTTCCGGTGACCGGGTCGAGGGCGATGAGCTCGTCGACGTAGGCGTCGGCGACCTCGCGGGGCAGCGGGCTCTTGGTCTCTGACATGCGGTCCATCCTCGTACGAGGGGCCGCCGCACGTCACTCGGATTGAGCCGAGGGCGTAGGCGGCAGCAGCGGCCCGCAGTCCCACTGCTGGAAGATCAGCCGGGTCTCCACGCGTGCCACTTCCCGCCGGGACGTGAACTCGTCCAGGACCAGCCGCTGAAGGTCCGCCATGTCGGCGACCGCGACCTGCACGAGGTAGTCGTCCGGCCCGGTCAGATGGAAGACCGTCCGCGACTCCGGCAGCGCCCGGATCCGCTCCACGAATGGCCCCACCAGCTCCCGCCGGTGCGGCCTGACCTGCACGGACAGCAGGGCCTCCAGGCCCCGCCCCAGCTTGGCCGGGTCCAGCCGCAGCTGATGCCCCAGGATGACGCCCGAGCGGCGCAGCCGGGTCACCCGGTCCAGACAGGTCGAGGGCGCGACACCGACCTGCGCGGCGAGATCCCGGTAGGTGGTCCGGGCGTCGTTCTGCAGCAGCCGCAGCAGATGAAGGTCCACCGGATCCAGTACGACAGACTCGGTCATACGCCGAACGTAACACGGGACTCGGCCCCGCGAACTCGGTCGATGTTCATTCTTCGGTCCATGGACTCAGCGCGCACCGCACCCAGAGCACTGGCCACCGAGGCCGTCCACGCCGGCCGCGACGACCTCGCCCGGCAGGGCCTGCACGCCCCGCCGATCGACCTGTCCACCACCTATCCGTCCTCCGACAGCCGCGGCGAGGCCGCCCGGGTCGACGCCTTCGCCGCCACCGGCGCCGAGCCGGACGGTCCGCCGGTCTACGGCCGGCTGGGCAACCCGACCGTCGCCCGGTTCGAGACCGCGCTGGCCCGGCTGGAGGGCACCGAGGCCGCGGTCGCCTTCGCCAGCGGGATGGCCGCGCTGACCGCCGTCCTCCTGGTACGGGCGTCGCGGGGCCTGCGGCACGTCGTGGCCGTCCGTCCCCTGTACGGCTGCAGCGACCACCTGCTGACCGCCGGACTGCTCGGCTCCGAGGTGACCTGGACCGATCCGGCCGGGATCGCGGACGCCCTGCGCCCGGACACCGGGCTGGTGATGGTCGAGTCGCCGGCCAATCCGACGCTCGTGGAGGCGGACCTGCGTGCCGTGGCCCACGCCTGCGGTTCGGTGCCGCTGCTGGTGGACAACACGTTCGCCACCCCGGTGCTCCAGCGGCCCGCGGAGCACGGCGCGCGGCTGGTGCTGCACAGCGCCACCAAGTACCTCGGCGGCCACGGCGATGTGATGGCGGGCGTGGTGGCCTGCGACGAGGAGTTCGCCGGACGGCTGCGGCAGGTCCGCTTCGCCACCGGCGGCGTCCTGCATCCGCTGGCCGGATACCTGCTGCTGCGCGGTCTGGCGACGCTTCCGGTACGGGTGCGCGCCGCGTCCGCGACCGCCGCCGAACTGTCCCGGCGCCTCGCCGCCGACCCGCGCGTCGGCCGCGTCCGCTACCCGCGCCTCGGCGGCGCGATGATCGCCTTCGAAGTGGACGGCGATCCGCACGAGGTCATCGGCGGGGTCCGGCTGATCACTCCGGCCGTGAGCCTCGGCAGCGTCGACACGCTCCTCCAGCACCCGGCCTCGATCAGCCATCGTGTCGTGGACGCCGAGGACCGACGGGGCGCCGGGGTGAGCGACCGGCTGCTGCGGCTGTCGGTGGGGCTGGAGGACGTCGAGGACCTGTGGCGGGACCTGGACCGGGCGCTCGGCGAACGGCCCGGCCCCGTTCGCCGAACCGTTCCCCGAGCCGACACGAGCGCCTGCCCGTCCCGCTGACCGGCTCTTCCCGCCCTAACCCACGCGCCCTTACCCGCCCGCCCTTTCCGCCCCTCTCGCCGGTCCGCCGATCCCGCCCCTCTCGCTAGTCCCGCACGATCCTCCCGCTAGTCCCGCACGACCTCCTCGTCGAACTCCCGCTCCTGCCGGTGCCCGTGCGCCGCCTGCGCGCCGACCGGGGCCGTGTCCAGGCGGGCCGTGATCACCAGGGTGCCCTCCTCGATCTGGTAGTCGAGGGGGAGCCCCAGGCCCCGCATCGCGGCGACCATGCCGGTGTTGGACGACTGCGTCACCGCGTACACACTCGCGCAGCCGGCCTCGACCGCCATCGCCACCAGCCGGCCGAGGAGTTCCGCGCCGACGCCACGCCGCTGCCAGGCGTCCTCGACGAGCAGCGCGACCTCCGTCTCGTCCCCGTCCCACAGCAGGTGGCCGAGTCCGACGATGCGCCCGGAGGCGGCCTGCACCGTGAGGGTCCGGCCGAAACGCGGGCTGAGCAGGTGGTTCAGATAGCGGTCGGCGTCACCGACCGGCCCGTGGTAACGCATCCCGAGCGTCCGCGCCGAGCACCGCTCGTGCATCGCCTTGGCGGCATCCAGGTCACCGATGCCGGCCCGGCGCACGGTGATCGCGTTGCCCTCGGGCAGCGTCAGCACGTCCTGGGCGTGCGGCACCCGGGGACCGAGCCGCGCGTCCAGCTCCACCAGGGCCCGCGCCCGCGCGAACTCGGTCGGGGTGAACGGCAGATACGGCCGCTCCACGGTGATCACTCCGCCTTCCGGCGCCCGCAGCCGCATCACGGTGTCCTCCAGCACCCCCTCCACCGGCACGGCCTGCGGACTGAGGCCGCTTTTGGCCACCGGCTTGGCGGGCAGCGAACGGATGGTGCACCGGCCCAGCAACTGCCGCAGTGCCAGCGGAAGTTCGGCCGCGTCCAGTGCCGTACGGGTGGCCAGGCCGAGGATCCGGGTCGGCGCGTCCACCAGATCGTGGGCGTCCGCCCGCTCGATCCAGGTGTCGGTACCGCCGGCCAGCGCGACCGCCCGGGTGAGCTCGGAGCCCGCGAGTGCGGCGGGAGCGCGCAGCAGGAACTCGTCCACCGTGCCGTCGGCCAGCGGATGTGTCTGCAGGCTCAGGATGTCGACCCGCTCCCCGGCGAGGGCCGTGCACAGGGTGGCCAGCGAGCCCGGCGTGTCCCGCACCGTCGTCCGCATCCGCCACAGGGTGCTCTCCCCGGCCACCGGCTCCGCGGCGGACTGGTCGGACGGCCCGGCCGGCCGCTCCTCGGGCAGCGGCCGGGCACCGGTATCACCGGACGGCGGGGCGTGACCGTGGTGGCGTGCCCACCATGTGTGGAAGGACGCCGTGGCGATCAGCAGGACCGCCGAGACCACCAGCAGCGCCGGACCGTCGGGACCGTGGCCGACCAGGTTCGCCACGGCGTCCGCCACCGCGACGGCCGTGAACAGGGCGGCGAGTTCGATGACGTCGCGCCGCCAGTGGTGCACGGGGCGGCCGTCCTTGGTGCGTGTCGCGACCGACATTTTTCGAGTCATGCAGCCACTGTGAAGGAACGGTGTTGCGTGATCACGAACTCTCTGTGACTGATCGGTAAAGCATCGTTCTGTCCCCTTTGGGATCAGCGCTGACGCGGCGCGGACCGGAAAGAGGCGCCAGAGCGCCGCGCACCAGGAGATGACGCCGGTGCGCGGCGGCCCCTCGGCAGTACGGAGTCACTGGCCGACCCGGCCCGGCCGCAACATCTGCGTGAACAGTACGGTGCCGTCCTGCTCCCGCAGCCGCACGGTCATGTCCCCGCTGTCGCCGTCGATGTCGACCTCGCCGAAGAACTGGTAGCCGCCGGCGGGCGAGACGTTGGCCACGGTGGGCGCCTTGACGAAGACCCGGTCCGGGCCGAAGGTGCCGTCCAGCGTGTTGGCCGGGAAGGCGCCCGCGTTCAGCGGCCCCGAGACGAACTCCCAGAACGGCGCGAAGTCCTTGAACGCGGCCCGCGACGGGTCGTAGTGCTGGGCGGAGGTGTAGTGGACGTCGGCCGTCAGCCACACCGTGCCGGTGATCCGCCGGTGCTTGACGAACCGCAGCAGTTCGGCGATCTGCAGCTCCCGGCCGAGCGGCGCGCCCGGGTCGCCCTGCGCGACGGCCTCGATGTGGGGCTTGCCGTCGCCGGTGTCCGGGACGACCAGGCCGATCGGCATGTCGGAGGCGATCACCTTCCACACCGCGCGGGAGCGGGCCAGCTCGCGCTTGAGCCACTCCAGCTGCTCGCGGCCGAGGATGCCCTGCGCGTCGGCGATCTGGTCGTCCGTCGAGTTCGCGTTGCGGTAGGTGCGCATGTCCAGGACGAAGACGTCCAGCAGCGGGCCGTGGTGCTGCACCCGGTGGACCCGGCCGCCGGGGCGGCGCAGTGTCGAGACCGGGAAGTACTCCGAGAACGCCTGCCGGGCGCGGGCGGCGAGGACGTCGACCCGCTTCTCCGTGTACCGGGCGTCGCCGAGGATCTCGCCCGGGTACCAGTTGTTGGTGACCTCGTGGTCGTCCCACTGGATGATGGACGGCACCTGGGCGTTGAACCGCCTCAGGTTGTCGTCCAGCAGGTTGTATCTGAAGTTGCCGCGGAACTCGGCCAGGGTCTCGGCGACCTTGGACTTCTCCTCGGTGGTGATGTTCCGCCAGGTGCTGCCGTCGGGGAGGGCGGCGGTCGCGCTGATCGGGCCGTCGGCGTAGATGTTGTCGCCGCTGCACAGGAAGAAGTCCGGGTCGAGCTCTGCCATCGCGTCGTAGATGCGGTAGCCGCCGAGGTCCGGGTTGATGCCCCAGCCCTGTCCGGCCAGGTCACCGGACCAGACGAACCGCACGCCGGCACGCCGCCTGGCGGACGCGGTACGGAAGGTCCCGGTGACCGGCTCGCCGGTGCGGCGCGGGTCGTCGGGGTCGGCGAGCAGGACGCGGTAGTGGATCTGCTCGCCCGACGGCAGCCCGCGCAGCCGTGTCGTACCGGTGAAGTCGGTGTCCTTGCCGAGCAGCGGGCCGTGCCATCTGCGCGGGTCGCGGAACGACTCCGTCGCGGACGTCTCGACGATCATCCGGGCCGGCCGGTCGGACCGCACCCACACCAGTCCGGAGTCGGTGCTCACGTCGCCCGTCTGCACGCCCCAGCCGGCCTTCGGGCGTCCGGACAGGGCGAAGGCCGGCGCCGCGCCGAGCGCGCCGGGCAGGGTCAGGGCCGCCGAGGCGGCCAGGGAGCCGCGCAGAACACTGCGGCGGCCGGGGAGCGGACGGTGGGACATGGAGACGCCTCCGGGGACGGGATCCGGCCAGTGTGCAGTGCCACAACTACGGGGACGTCACAGCGCCCACGGAAACCACAGGTGAACAACTGACCGCGACAACGAGGGAACCCGTGTGCGAGGCGGTCCGGTGACGGGGGCCCGCCGGGCAGGCCGGGGGCGCACCCGCCGGGCGCCGCCCCCCATGTGACCGTCACGCGCGTCAGGGGGCGACCGCCGCGGCCATCATCCGTACGCCGTCCCGGATCCGCGCGGGCGACAGGTGCGCGTACCCGAGGACCAGGCGGACCTCGCCCTTGCCGTCGGCCTCGGCACGCGCGTGCCGGCAGTCCGACAGCGGGCGTACGGTCACCCCGGCAGCCGCCAGGTCCGTGAGGAACCGCTCCTGTGGGCCGTAACGCTCCGGAAGCGCGGCGATGACGTGCAGCCCCGCGGCGATCCCGGACACCTCCGTGCCGGGGAAGTGCTCCTCCAGAGCGGCGACGAGGGCGTCCCGCCGTTCCCGGTAGGCGCGCTGGCAGCGGCGCAACTGGCGGTCGTAGTCGCCGCGTTCCACGAACCGTGCGAACAGCGCCTGGTCCAGCGAGGGATGCCCGAGGTCCAGGGTCCGCTTGCGGACGACGACCTCCTCGACGAGCGAGTCCGGGACCAGCAGCCAGCCCAGCCGCAGCCCCGGTGCGAGGGACTTGCTGACCGAACCCGTGTAGGCCACGTGGTCCGGGTCGAGCCCCTGCAACGCGCCGACGGGGGCACGGTCGTAGCGGAAGTCGCCGTCGTAGTCGTCCTCCAGGACGAGGCCGTCCACGGACCGTGCCCAGGCGAGCAGGTCGGCGCGGCGCCGCGCGGAGTAGGCGACCCCGGTGGGGAACTGGTGGGCGGGGGTCGTCACCACGGCCCGTACGCCCGAGGCGCGCAGCCGCTCCACGACGAGCCCCTCGCCGTCCAGGGGCACGGGCACCGTGGTGACACCGGCCGCCGCGTACAGCTCGGCGTGCTGGGGGCTTCCGGGGTCCTCGACACCGACGGAACGCACCCCCCGCGCGCGCAGGACGAAACCGAGCAGCGCGGTCGCCTGGGTCACTCCGGCGACGACCACGATCCGCTCCGGGTCGGCGACCACGCCCCGGCGCCGCGCGAGGAGTCCGGCCAGCGCCGTGCGCAGCCGGGGCAGCCCGCGCGGGTCGGGGTAGCCGAGTTCCTGGTGCGCCACTTCGGCCAGCACACCGCGCTGCGCCGCGGCCCACGCGGCGCGCGGGAACAGCGACAGATCCGGGGTCCCGGGAACGAAGTCGGCGCGGGCGCCGGGGGAGCGCGGGGCGAGATCACGCGCGCGGGGACGCGCGGCCCGCACGGCGTCGCCCACCCAGGTCCCGGCCCCGCGGCCGCTGCGCAGATACCCCTCCGCCGTCAACTGCTCGTACGCCTCCGTGACCAGCCCCCGCGACACGCCGAGGTCGGCCGCGAGGTCCCGGCTCGACGGCAGCCGTGTGCCCGCCGTGAGCCGCCCCGAGCGGACCGCCGCACGCAGGGCGGCCTGAAGCGCACGTCCCCGCGTGCGGGCGGGCGCCGACGCCGCGGGCAGGAGCAGCTCCCACGCGGCGGCCCCGGAGCCGGCGGCCGGACGGTGGCCGGGACCGGTCGATGACGACGTCATGGAACGGGACCCTAGACGCGCCGGTTCAGGACCGCCTCCACTTTTGCGGGGGGCACCGCACCCGGCCGGGCCCCCTTCGGGTTCCCGGCCGGGCAGGACCCGCACGAGCCGCTGCCCGGCACCCCTCAGCGGCTGCCGTCGAGAAGGACGCGCGCGACGAGCGCGGGGTCGTCGTTCATCGGGACGTGGCCGCAGCCGGGGAGCCGTACCAGCCGCGCCCGGGGAATGATCCGCTTGGCCCGGACGCCCTGACGCGGCACCAGCAGCCAGTCCCGCGTGCCCCAGGCCAGGGTGACCGGGATGCCGGGGACGTCCTCGGTGAACTGCACGCTGGTGCCGGCCCGCAGGGTCTCGGTGAAGCCCGTGGCCCGCGCCAGCGCCAGCGTCTCGGCGACGACGGCCTCGGGCGAACGGCGGCCCGGGCGGGCGTAGATGGTGCTCGTCAGGGCGGCGCGGCCGGCCGCCGACCGCGCCAGCCGCTCCACCAGCGGGAGCGGCATCCGCTCGGCTATCCGCCGCATGGTGAGGAGCACGCCGAAGGCGTAGCGGCGCTCGGCCAGTGTCCAGAACCCGGCCGGGGACAGCGCGGTGACCGACCGTACGAGCTTCTCCCGGCCCAGCTCCAGGGCGAGCAGTCCGCCGAGCGAGTTGCCCGCCACATGCGGCCGGTCGAGTTCCAGCGCCTCGCAGAAGGCGCCGAACACCGCGGTGGTCGTGGCCAGGTCGTAGGTCAGGCCGTCCGGCAGGCCGGGGGAGACCCCGAATCCGGGCAGGTCCACGCTGATCACGTCGCGCTCGGCCGCGAGGATGTCCACCACCGGGTCCCAGGCCTGCCGGTGGTGCCCGATCCCGTGCAGCAGGAGCAGGGGAGCACCGCTGCCCGCGCGCGTGTAGGAGACGGTGACGGGCTGAGGGCCCCTGGGAGAGGGCACGTCGAAGGAGAGGGTGACGGACATGGGGATGCTCCTCGGCGGACTGGCGGACTCACAGACGGACACGGGGTAGACAGCTTGTCAGCAATTAATACCGGCGGGTAGCCCCCAACGGGGCCCACCGCCGATCGCCTGGACACGGCCGCGCCGCTCGGCTGGGATGGAGCCGTGACCGCCGACACCGTGACCGACGTCTTCGAAACGCACCGCCGCGTCCTGCTGGGCGTCGCCTACCGCATGCTCGGCCGGGTGGCCGACGCCGAGGACGTCGTGCAGGAGGCCTGGCTGCGCTGGTCGGGCGCCGACCGCGGCGAGGTGCGCGAGCCGCGCGCCTACCTGGTGCGCGTCACCACCCGCCTCGCCGTCGACCGGCTGCGCCAGGTCAAGGCGCGCGGCGAGACGTACGTCGGCCCGTGGCTGCCCGAGCCGTACGTCACCGACTTCGGGGACACCGTGCCCGACACCGCGGAACGGGCGGTGCTCGCCGACACCGTCTCCCTCGCCGTCCTCGTCGTCCTGGAGTCGCTGTCACCGCTGGAGCGCGCGGTGTTCGTCCTGCGGGAGGCCTTCGGCTACCCGTACGCCGAGATCGCCGCGATGCTCGACCGGGGTGAGCCCGCCGTGCGCCAGCTGGCCGGGCGGGCGCGCCGGCACGTCGAGGAGCGGCGGCCCCGCTACCAGGTCGACCCCGCCCAGCGCCGCGATCTCACCGAACGGTTCCTGGCCGCGGCCGGGGGTGGCGACCTGGAGGGCCTGATGGCGCTGCTCGCCCCGGACGTCCGCCTCGTCGGCGACAGCGGCGGCAAGGCCAAGGCGCCGCTGCGGGTCCTGGAGACGGCCGACAAGGTGGGCCGCTTCCTGCTCGGCGCCGCCCGCAAGGGTGTCCCCGACCTGTCCTTCCGCTTCCTGGAGCTCAACGGCGGCCCCGCGATCCTCGCCCTGTCCGGCGCCGAGCCCGACGCGGTCTTCCAGTTGGACGTCCTGGACGGACGGATTCAAGCCGTATACATCATCCGCAACCCCGACAAGCTGCTGTCCCTGGCCTCCGGCTGAGACCCTGGGCGCCCGGACCGTCCCGAACCGCCTCGATTGGTCTTGACCAAGGGTGGGGGCCGTCCTATGGTCGCAGACAAGTGAAACAACCTTTAATAAACAAGGGCGTGAAAACGCCGCCGGACCACGGCGATTGCGGAGGACAGGGTGGGGACCACGCAGCTGGAAACGGTGCCGGAACCGAAGTACTGGCAGCTCAAGACCGTGCTCACTGAGGCACTGGACTCCGAATTCTCCGTGGGTGAGATCCTGCCCAACGAGCGCGACCTCGCCGCCCGCTTCGGCGTCGCCCGCGCCACGCTCCGCCAGGCGCTGGAACAGCTCGAACTGGAGGGCAGGCTCCAGCGCCGCCGCGGTGTCGGGACGACCGTCGCCCCGCCGCGCGTGGGCGTGGCCGTCGGCACGGAGCAGCACGACTGGCCGGGTGGGGCCGGGGACGTCTGGCAGCCCGTCGACTGCACCCTGGAGGTGCCGCCCGCGGCCGTCGCCGCCGCTCTGCAGACCGGGGACGACCAGCCCGTGCACACGGTCCGCCGTTCGCGCACGACCCACGGCCAGCCCGTCGCCGCCGAGTTGCTCTACATCGCGGAGCCGGCGGTGCCCGAGCTGTCCGCCATCGACGCGCCGTCCGGAGCCGCACGCGCGCGTGCCGTGCTGCGCGAGCTCCAGCGGCTGGAGCTGGACGGCCAGGAGAGCGCCGTCGAACTCGGGTCCGCCCGCGCCGACGACGCCAAGCAGCTGGACCGGCTCCCCGGGGCGCCCGTCCTCGTCGTCACCACCCGCTACCTCGCCGGCGGCCGCACCGCCGCGCTCTCCGTCGCCACCTACCGGGCGGACACCTGCCGGCTGACCTTCGGGGACCCCGGCGGCGTGGAGATCCACCAGGACCCGGAGCGCCGGGCGTCCTGAACACCGCACCGCCACCGCGTCGACGCCCCGGGGACCGGGATCCCCGGGCGCGCGGCCGTGTCCGGGACCGGGACGGGTCTCGTGGGGGCCTCAATGCCGGAACGGGAACCGCGGTGCCGGTACCGGCGCCGGCAGTCCCCGTCGGCCCGGCACCCGTCAGCGCCGGGCCGTCACCGTGCCCTCCACCGCGAACAGCTGCTCCTCCACATGGTCGAGGGCCAGCCGCAGCGCGCCGGTCGCCACGGCAGCCTCGCCCAGCAGCGACAGGGCGACCTTCGGAGGGCGCAGGCAGTAGCGCTCCAACTCCCGTCGCAGGGGCTCCAGTACGCCGTCCAGGCCGGCCGCCCAGCCGCCGATCACGACCAGCTCGGGATCCAGGGCCAGCACCAGCGCGGCCACGTCGTGCACCAGCCGCTGGATGAAGCGGTCCACGGCGGCACGGGCCCGCTGGTCGCCCTCAAGGGCCTGCGCGAAGACCTTCGCGACCGCCTGCTCGTCGAGCGGGTGCAGGGGCTCGTCCGTGGTGGACAGCAGCGTCTCCGGAGTCGCCTCCCGGCCCAGCAGATGCAGCGCGCCGATCTCCCCGGCGGCGCCGCCGTACCCCCGGTGCAGCCGCCCGCCGATCAGCGCACCGGCGCCCGGACTCAACCCGGCCAGGACGAAGACCACGTCGTCGGACTCGGTCGCGGAGCCCTTCCAGTGCTCGGCCACCGCGGCGGCGTTGGCGTCGTTCTCCACCAGGACCGGGCACTTGAAGGAGCGGCTCAGCCGTTCACCCAGGCGCAGCCCCGTCCACTCGGGCAGCGCGGTGCCCAGCCGGACCGTGCCGTCGGCCTCGACGATCCCCGGTGTCCCGACGCCCACCGCGCGCAGGGAGCCGCGGGCGACGCCGGCCCGGCGCAGCAGATCGGCCACCGCGGTACGCAGCCGCTCCAGCCGCTCGTCCGGCGACGCGGTCTCGTCGACGTCCTTGGCCTGCGCGCCGATGATCCGGCCGTCCAGGTCGGACAGGAGCGCGGCGACGCGGTGCGCCCCGATCTCCAGGCCCAGCAGATGACCGGCCTCGGCCCGGAACCGGAACCGTCGCGCGGGCCGCCCCTGACGTCGCACGACGCTCTCGTCGGCCGCCTTCTCGACGACGTACCCCACCTCGATGAGCCCCTCGACGACCCCTTCGACCGTCGGCCGGGAGAGCCCCGTCACCCGGGTGATCTCGGTCAGCGTCGCGCAGTCCGTGGCACGCAGCGCGTGCAGCACCACCGCGGAGTTGATCCTTCGCAGCAGCGAGGGATCCCCGCCGGTCAGCCGCCCCAACGTCCGTCCCCTCCCAGCTCGTGCGCGTGTTGGCCGGATCGTACTCGGCACGGCGCACCCGGGCGAGTGCCGGACCACGCGGGACGGCCGCGGCTTCTGCCGACGCCGTCCGCTCAGCCGGCCGTCCGCCCCTGCCGTCGGCGTGCGCCGGGGGTCGCACGGTCCCTGCTGTCCGGGTCCGCCGCAGGTCACGCGCGCCCTGCCGTCGGCGTCCCGTCGCCCCACCGGCCGTCGCCGCGGCCCGTCCCCGCGGACCGTGTCCGGTCCGCCGGCCACTGCGGTCCGCCCCGGCTCCGCCTCCGCTTCCGCCGCGGGCCATGTCAGCCAGGTGCGACGAACCCCGACTCGTACGCAGCGATCACGGCCTGCGTGCGGTCGCGTGCTCCCAACTTGGCCAGGACGGCGCTCACATGCGTCTTCACCGTCTCCGTCCCGACGACCAGCCGGGCGGCGATCTCCACGTTGGACAGCCCCCGGGCCATCAGCCGCAGTACCTCCGCCTCCCGCTCCGTCAGCCGGGCCCGTGCCAGCACGTCACGTGCCGCGCGGTTGCCGCCGTCGTCGCCGTACTCGGCGGCGAGCCGCCGCACCGACGCCGGGAACAGCAGCGACTCGCCCTCGGCGACCAGCCGTACCGCGTGCACGATCTCGGCCGGCCGGGCCCGCTTCAGCAGGAACCCGTCGGCGCCGGCCCGTAGCGCCTCGTACACGTACTCGTCGTTCTCGAACGTCGTCACCACGAGGATCTTCGGCGGTTCGTCGACCGTCCGCAGCACCGCGCGCGTGGCCTCGATCCCGTCCAGCAACGGCATGCGCACGTCCATGGCGACCACGTCCGGCCGCAGCCGCCGCACCAGCGGGATCACCGCCGCCCCGTCGGCCGCCTCCCCGACGACCTCGATGTCGGGCTGCGCCTCCAGCACGGCCCGCAGTCCCGCGCGGACCAGGGGTTCGTCGTCGACGAGGAGCACGGTGACCGGCATCCGGCCAGCGTAGATCAGTGCAGTGGCAGCTCCACGTGCACCTGCCAGTCACCCGCGTCCGGACCGGTCCGCGCGCGTCCCCCGAGCAGGGCCGCGCGCTCGCGTATGCCGCGCAGCCCGCTGCCCCGCCTGTGCCCCGGTGCCGCGGCGGTGAGCGGATTGCGCACCTCCAGGCCGAGCGTGCCGGCGCCGACCTCCACACGGACCCGGACGGGGACGGCTCCCGCGTGCCGCAGTACGTTCGTCAGCGACTCCTGGAGGATGCGGTAGCCCTCACGGGAGACCGGGCCGGGCACCGTGCCCAGGGGCCCGGTCAGCTCGGCGTCGATCTTCGCGCCGGAGACACGGGCGGACTCCAGCAGCCGGCCGGCTTCGGTCAGCGTCGGCCGGCCGCTCACCGGCCGCTCCGACTCCCGCAGGACGCCGAGCACCCGCTCCAGGTCCTCCAGCGCCGTCCGGCCGGTCTCCTCGATGGCCTCCAGCGCCCGGTCGGTGAACGCCGGATCGCCGGCCGCGCGCGCGGCGCCGGCCTGGAGGACCGCCACCGTCAGGGCGTGCCCGATGGAGTCGTGCAGTTCACGGGCGATGCGGGTGCGCTCCAGGAGCTGTTCCGTGCGTTCCTCCAGAGCGGCGAGGCGCTCCGCGGCGGACGGCCCGAGAAGCCGGTGTGCGAGCAGGGTGATCAACTCGCCGAGGCCGACCACCAGTCCGTACAACGCGACGAGCGGGAGCGGCACCAGGAAGGCGTACGCCCAGTGCGGCGCCGCCTCGCGCAGGACCGGGAAGTCCTCGGGTGACCCGCTCACGAACGAGAGTTCCGCCAGCGCGTACGACAGCAACGGCAACCAGACGGCGCCGAACGTCGCCACCGCCGCCAGAGCCATGCGCACCTGCAGCCACAGCACGGTCCGCAGCCGGTCCCGCCAGGTCGCCGACGGTTCCACGGAGATGTCCGTGTCCGCCTCGCCCGGCGTCAGCAGCAGCCTCGCCTGCACGCCCTCGCCCACCCGCACGGCCGGGACCAGACCGAGCGGGACCAGCGCGAGAACAGGCACCCACGGCTTCGACATGTCGATCCACAGCCAGACGCTGGCGACCAGCGCCGGCACCCACAGGTGCAGCAGGCGCGTGTACGTCGTCCCCCGCAGCAGCGGGCGCAGAAAGCGGGCCATCACGCCATCGTGGCAGCCGGCGCCGACAACCGGCCTCCCCCGCGCGGGGGAGCGGATCCCCCCGCGCGGGGGAGGCCCCGGCCCGGGAGCGGCGGCAAGGCTGCCGTCATGACCAGCATCGACGTCCAAGCCCTCACCAAGGAGTACGGGATGCGGCGAGCCGTGGACGCCCTCACCTTCCGTGTCCTGCCGGGCCGGGTCACCGGCTTCCTCGGTCCCAACGGCGCCGGCAAGTCGACCACCATGCGGCTCGTGCTCGGCCTCGACCGGCCCACCTCGGGCACCGCCACGATCGGCGGCCGTCCCTATGCCACGCTCGACGAACCCCTGCGCCGGGTCGGCGCGTTGCTCGACGTGCAGACCGCGCACGGGGCCCGCACCGGCCGCGACCACCTCCGTGCCCTGGCGGCGAGCAACCGCATCCCGGTCCCCCGGGTCGACGAGGTGCTGGAGGAGGCAGGGCTCGCCTCGGTGGCGCACCGCCGGGTGCGGACGTACTCCCTGGGCATGCGGCAGCGCCTGGGCATCGCCGCCGCCCTGCTCGGCGACCCCGAGGTGGTCATGCTCGACGAGCCGTCCAACGGCCTGGACCCCGAAGGGATCGTCTGGATCCGCGCGTTGCTGCGCCGGCTCGCGCGGGAAGGACGCACGGTCCTGGTCTCCAGTCACCTGATGAACGAGACCGCCGCCTTCGCCGACCACCTTGTCGTCCTCGGCCGGGGCCGCCTGCTGGCCGACACCCCGATGCGGGAGTTCATCGACGCGCGCGTGCGGCCCCGGGTACGGATCCGCACCACCGACCCCGCCGCGCTCGGCGAGGCCCTCGCCCGCCACGGCCGGCAGGCCGTCCCCCACGACGACGGGCACTGGATCGTGCACCACGCGCGCGTGGACGACATCGGCCGCCTCGCCTCCGACGCCGGGGTCCCGCTGCTCGAACTGACCGCCGAGCAGGGCACGCTGGAACAGGCCTACCTCGATCTGACCGCCGCCGACGCCGAGTTCGCGGCTCAGCCGCAGGAGGCCTGACCATGGCGTTCACCCCCGCGTTCCACGCCGAGTGGATCAAGATCCGTACGCTGCGGTCGCAGGTCGGCGCCCTGAGCGCGGTCCCGCTCGTCACGGTCGCCTTCTCCGCGCTGGCCGGCGCCGACACGGGCGGCGCCGACACGGGCGACGACTTCGACCCGCTCCTCACCGTCTTCTTCGGCGTCAGCTTCGGGCAGATCGCGGCGATCGCGTTCGGCGTGACGGCGGTGGCGGCCGAGTTCCAGAGCGGCGCGCTGCGCCTGTCGCTGGCGGCGGTGCCTCGGCGCGGTCGCTGGTTCGCCGCCAAGCTGGCGGCCATCGCCCTGCCGGTCCTGGCCGTCGGTCTCCTCACCGGTCTGGTGACCCTCGCCGTGGGCGGCGCGGTCCTCGGGGCGCGGGCCGGCGGGTTCGGCACCGCCGAAGGGCTGCGCGCCGCCGTGGGCTGCGGGATCTACCTCACGCTGATGGCCCTGTTCGCCGCCGGCCTCACCGCCGTCCTGCGCAGCGGCCTCACGACGCTCTGTGTCCTCATCCCGTTCCTGCTGGTCGTGTCGTTCGTGGTCGGCGACATGTCCGGGAACGTCGCCGACTTCCTGCCCGACCGCGCGGGCCAGGTCGTGTTCCACGGGACCTGGGACGGCTCCCTCGGCCCCTGGACCGGCCTCGCGGTGACCGCCCTCTGGGCGGGAGCCGCGCTGCTGGCGGGGGCGTGGAGCGTACGACACCGGGACGCCTGACCCCCGGGACGCCTGACGGACCGCCAATTGTCAGTGGTCACCGGTTTACTGGAGCACATGGACAGTGCGACGTACCTCGCCAGGATCGACTCGCTGTGCACCGGGGACCTCGCCGCGGCGCACGGCGAGTCCGACGCGTTCATGGCGGGCCCCGGATACCGCATCGAGTCGTTGGCGGCGAGTCACGAACTGCCGACGGACGACGCGGCGCGGCGGGCACCGGTCGTGGAGGACTTCCACGCCCTCAAGGAGCACATGTCGCTGATGCTGAACGCCCGTTGGGGCGAGCAGCAGTCGCCGTGGTGGATGGGGACGATCGTGGTGCGCATCGATCGCGGCGAGCCGATACCGGAGCCCTGGGCCACCGTCAGCGCGCTGGTGGACGAGCTGAACCTCTGGCAGCCCCCTGGCACGGAGCGCTGGCTCGCCCTCGGCGTCGCGGACCGCGACCTGGACGACGAGGTCCACCTGCTCGCCGTCGTCACGGACACCGACCCGCCATGATCCGCTCACCGCGGCCACCGACACAGACACAGACACAGACACGGACACAGACACGGACCCCACGGACTCCGGCGCGGACACAGACCCGCGCAACCCTGCTCGTCAGCCGCTTTCGGCCGCCACCCGCAACCGCGCGAACTCCTCCGCCATCGTCTGCGCGGTCCAGTGCGCGTTCAGCCCGCTCGGGTTCGGCAGCACCCACACACGCGTGTCGCCGATCGTCCGCTCCTGCGGGCCCACCTGCGCCTTGCGGTCGTCGAAGGCGGCCCGGTAGGCGGTCACCCCGACCACGGCCAGCCAGCGTGGCCGCAGCCGCGCCACCTTGAGCGTCAGCAGCCGCCCGCCCTCCCGGTACTCCTCCGCGCTCAGCTCGTCGGCCCGCGCGGTCGCCCGCGCCACGACGTTCGTGATGCCGAGCCTGTACGTCAGCAACTCCCGCTGCTCGGACGGCTTCAGGAGCCTCGGCGTGAACCCGGACAGATGCAGCACCGGCCAGAACCGGTTGCCGGGGCGGGCGAAGTGGTGGCCCGTCGCCGCGGTCATCAGACCGGGGTTGATGCCGCAGAACAGCACATGGAGGCCGTCCGCGACGACGTCCGGCACGAGACGGTCGCGGGCGGCCTCCAGCTCCTCGGCAGTGAAGCGGGTCAGAGGATCGCTCCGGGGGTGTAGCCCGCGGCCTCGGGGTGCCGCTTCACGATCTCCTCGATCCGGCCGACGACGACACCGACCTGGCCGGCCGCGGCGCCCGTGAAGGACAGCTTGTCGGCCATCAGCGCGTCGAGCTCGGCGCGGTCCAGCGGCAGGCGCTCGTCGGCGGCGAGCTTGTCGAGGAGCTCGTTGCGCTCGGCGCCCCGCTCGCGCATCGCCAGCGCGGAGGCGACCGCGTTCTCCTTGATCGCCTCGTGCGCGACCTCACGGCCGACCCCCGCGCGCACCGCGCCCATCAGCACCTTGGTGGTGGCGAGGAACGGCAGGTAGCGGTCCAGCTCCCGCGCCACGACAGCGGGGAACGCGCCGAACTCGTCGAGCACGGTCAGGAACGTCTCCAGCAGACCGTCCAGGGCGAAGAACGCGTCGGGCAGGGCCACCCGGCGCACCACCGAGCAGGACACGTCACCCTCGTTCCACTGGTCGCCCGCCAGCTCGCCGGTCATCGAGGCGTAGCCGCGCAGGATCACCATGAGGCCGTTGACGCGCTCGCAGGAGCGGGTGTTCATCTTGTGCGGCATCGCGGACGAACCGACCTGGCCCGGCTTGAAGCCCTCGGTCACCAGCTCGTGGCCCGCCATCAGCCGGATCGTCTTCGCCAGCGACGAGGGCGCGGCGGCCAGCTGCACCAGCGCGGTGACGACCTCGTAGTCCAGCGAGCGCGGGTAGACCTGGCCGACCGACGTGAACGCCTGCGAGAAGCCGAGGTGCCGCGCGATCCGCTGCTCCAGCTCCGCGAGCCGGGAGGTGTCCCCGCCGAGCAGGTCCAGCATGTCCTGCGCCGTGCCCACCGGGCCCTTGATGCCGCGCAGCGGGTAGCGGCCCAGCAGCTCCTCGACCCGCCCGTACGCCACGAGCAGCTCGTCGGCCGCCGTCGCGAACCGCTTGCCGAGGGTGGTGGCCTGCGCGGCCACGTTGTGCGAGCGGCCCGCCATGACCAGCTCGCCGTACTCCCCGGCCAGCTTCCCCAGGCGGGCGAGGACGGCCACCGTACGGTCGCGCATCAGTTCCAGCGAGAGCCGGATCTGCAGCTGTTCGACGTTCTCGGTGAGGTCGCGGGACGTCATGCCCTTGTGCACGTGCTCGTGCCCGGCGAGGGCGTTGAACTCCTCGATCCGCGCCTTCACGTCGTGCCGCGTGACCTTTTCGCGCTCGGCGATGGAGGCGAGGTCGACCTGGCCGAGGACGCGCTCGTAGTCGGCGATCGCCGCGTCCGGCACCTCGATCCCCAGGTCGTTCTGGGCCCGCAGCACGGCGAGCCAGAGCTGACGCTCCAGTTTCACCTTCTGCTCGGGCGACCAGAGCGTGGCGAGCTCGGCGGAGGCGTAGCGTCCGGCGAGGACGTTCGGGATGCGGGGCTTGGCGGGAGCGGAAGTCACGTGGACGGATTCTACTGGCGCTTCCTGCAGGCCGGAGCCACGGGTGGGTTCGTAGGAACCGACGAAGAACTGCCCGGCTCCCACCGACGGCCCGGCCCGCGCCCGCCCGCCGGGACGGTCACCCCGCCCGCCCGCAGGGACGGTCACCCCGCTCGGCCGTGGCCTGTCACTCCGCGGGCTGCTCGTGAGCCCGCTCGTACGGCAGCAGGTCGGGCCGCTTCGGGGGCAGGCCGTCACCCGAGGAGCGGCCCGTCAGCCGGCGGCCTATCCACGGCAGCAGGTGCTGCCGGGCGAAGCGCACGTCGGCGACCCGGCGCGCGGCCCATCCCGGCGGCGGTGTCAGGGGCAGGGGAGTGCGCCACTCGGTGTCCTCGGGCTCGTACCCGAGCCCCTGCCACACCGCCTCCGCGACCCTGCGGTGCCCCTCGGCCGTCAGATGCAGCCGGTCCACGTCCCACACGCGCGGGTCACCGAGCGAGGGGGCTCCGTAGAGGTCGACCACGAGCGCGCCGTGCCGCTGGGCGAGGCCGTCGACGATCTCGAACAGTTCCTCCATGCGCGGCCGGAACCGCTCCAGGACCGGGCCCTGGCGGCCCGGGCTGCGCATCAGCACCAGCTGCTTGCAGGAGGGGGCGAGCCGCTCCACGGCCTCCGTGAGCAGGGAGCGCACCCGCCCCATGTCGCACTTGGGGCGCAGGGTGTCGTTCAGCCCGCCCACCAGCGTGACCACGTCGGCCCGCATGGACGCGGCCACGTCGACCTGCTCGGCGACGATCTGCCCGATCAGCTTGCCGCGCACCGCGAGGTTCGCGTACCGGAAGCCGGGGGAGTGGGCCGCCATCCGTCCGGCCAGGAGGTCGGCCCAGCCCCGGTAGGTGCCGTCCGGGAGCAGGTCCGACATCCCCTCGGTGAAGGAGTCGCCGACCGCTACCAGGCTGGTGTGAGTGGGGTTCGTCTGCATGGCGACAGAGATGCTACCCGGCCGCCATACCCAGCGGTCGGTCGGCCCGGACTGCCCTCACCGGGGCTCACGTCCGCTGACCGAACAGCTCCCGCAGCACGTCCTCCATGGTCACCAGGCCGGTGAGCCGCCCGTCCGCCCCCAGCACGGCCGCCAGGTGCGTACGGCTGCCCCGCATCGCCGTGAGGACGTCGTCCAGCGGCGTGCTCTCCCGCACGCGCGCGATGGGCCGCATGTCCCGCAGCTGGAACGGCAGCTCTCGCGGAGTCTTGTCCAGAGCGTCCTTGACGTGCAGGTAGCCGATGATGCGGCGCCCCTCGTCGACGACCGGGAAACGGGAGTAGCCGGTCTCGGCCGACAGCACCTCCAGTTGTTCGGGGGTGACCCCCAGATACACGTAGGCGACGGCGTCCAGCGGAAGCACCACGTCCCGCACCGCCCTGCGGCCCAGCTCCAGGGCGTCCCGCAGCCGCTCCTGCGCGCGGTCGTCGATCAGCCCCGCCTCGCCGGAGTCCCGCACGATCCGGGCCAGCTCGGCGTCCGAGAACGTGGCCGCGACCTCGTCCCGGGTCTCCACCCGGAGCAGCTTCAGCAGGGCGTTCGCGAAGGCGTTGATGGTGAAGATCACCGGGCGCAGCGCACGGGACAGGGCGACCAGCGGCGGCCCGAGCAGCAGCGCGCTGCGCACCGGCTCCGCGAGCGCGATGTTCTTCGGCACCATCTCGCCGAGCAGCATGTGCAGATAGGTCGCCAGGGTCAGCGCGATCACGAAGGACACCGCGTGCCCGGCGCCCTCGGGCACGCCCGCCGCGTGGAACGCCGGCTCCAGCAGATGCGCGATGGCCGGCTCGGCGACCACACCGAGGATCAGGGTGCACAGCGTGATGCCGAGCTGTGCGGCCGCCATCAGCGCGGACACGTGCTGGAGCCCCCACAGCACGCTCTTGGCGCGCCGGTCGCCCTCCTCGGCGTACGGCTCGACCTGGCTGCGGCGCACGGAGATCAGCGCGAACTCGGCGCCGACGAAGAACGCGTTGACGACGAGGGTCGCCAGACCGATCAACAACTGGACGGCGGTCACGCGCCCTCCACCTCCGTCTCGTGCTCGTGCGCCGGGGCGTGCAGCAGCAGCCGTGCGGCCCTGCGGCCCGACGCGTCCACCACGTCCAGCCGCCAGTGCGCGACCTCGACCCGGTCACCGACGGCGGGGATCCGCCCGAGTTCCGTCGCGACGAGGCCGGCCAGTGTCTCGTACGGTCCTCCGGGCGCCCGCAGGCCGACCCGCGCGAGCTGGTCGATGCGGGCGGAGCCGTCGGCGGAGTAGAGGGTGCGGCCCTCGTCGTCGCTGCCGGCCGGGGCCAGGTCGGGCGTCTCGTGCGGGTCGTGCTCGTCCCGCACCTCGCCGACGACCTCCTCGACGATGTCCTCCAGGGTGGCCACGCCCGCCGTACCGCCGTACTCGTCGATGACGACGGCCATCGTCCGTTTGCCGGACAGCCGGTCCAGCAGCCGGTCGACGGTGAGCGACTCCGGGACCAGGAGCGGCTCACGCATCATCTCGGAGACCCGGACCCGGGGCCTGCGATCGGCGGGAATCGCCAGCACGTCCTTGATGTGCGCGGTGCCCACCACCGAGTCGAGGCTGCCGCGGTAGACCGGGAACCGGGACAGGCCCGTCGCCCGGGTCGCGTTCGCCACGTCCTCGCAGGTCGCCTGGACCTCCAGGGCGATGACCTGCACGCGCGGTGTCATGACGTTCTCCGCGGTCAGGTCGGCCAGGTTCAGCGTCCGCACGAACAGCTCGGCGGTGTCCGGCTCCAGGGCGCCCTCCCGGGCGGAGTGCCGGGCCAGCGCGGCCAGCTCCTGGGGTCCGCGCGCGGAGGCCAGTTCCTCGGCGGGCTCCAGGCCGAAGAGGCGTACCGCGCGGTTGGCGGTGTTGTTGAGGTGGGTGATGAAGGGCCGGAAGACGGCGGAGAACCACCGCTGCGCGTTGCCCACCCGCTTGGCCACGGCCAGTGGCGAGGAGATCGCCCAGTTCTTGGGCACCAGCTCGCCGACGACCATCAGGAACACGGTCGACAGGGCGGTCCCCAGCACCAGGGCCAGCGAACTCGCCGTCGACCGGGAGACGCCCACGGACCTGAGCGGGCTCGCGATCAGCGCGGCGATCGACGGCTCGGCGAGCATGCCGACCACCAGGTTGGTGACCGTGATGCCGAGCTGCGCGCCGGAGAGCTGGAAGGTCAGACTGCGTACCGCCTTCAGGGCGCCGGCCGCACCCCGCTCGCCACGCTCCGCGGCACGTTCCAGCTCGCCGCGGTCGACGGTGGTCAGCGAGAACTCCGCGGCGACGAAGGCACCACAGGCGAGCGAGAGCAGGATCGCCACCAGCAGGAGGAGCACTTCGATCATCGGTTCACCTCCGTCCCATGGTCCGGCAGAGCGGGGAGGATCGCGCGATGTCGCGTACTGGGAGGCTCGCCCATGGGCGGACGCTCACACCTTTCATGGAGGAACGAGTGGCCCGTCCAGGGTAAAGGATGGGCAAAAGAGCGCGACGGGCGGACCGGGACCTCAGCCCGTGAGGGGCTTGACCCAGCGTCGCCACTGCTCCTCGGGCACGTACCCGGCCGCCCGCCACGCATGCTGCGCGGTCTCGTTGCGGGTCAGCACCATCGCGTCCGCGCGGCGCCCGCCCAGCCGTACGAACCGCTCCTCGGCGGCCGCCAGCAGGGCACCGCCGATGCCCCGGCGGCGGTGGTCCGGATGCACCGCGAGCCGGTACAGGTGGCAGCGCCAGCCGTCGAAGCCCGCGATCACCGTGCCGGCCAGCTCGCCGTCGAGTTCGGCCAGGATCAGCGCCTCGGGGTCGCGGGCGACCAGCCGCTCCACGCCGGTCCGGTCGTCACTGATGCTCGTGCCCTCGGCGGCCACCTTCCAGAAGGCCAGCACGGCGTCGAGGTCGTCGGGCGCCGCGGCCCGTATCCGCAGGTCGGTCATACGGTGATCCCATCACGGGCACCGGCCCGGGACACGGGATTCCAGCATCCGGACAGCCACCGGCCCGGAACCCCGCCGAGATGCCCAGCGGTGCGCGTCCGTCACTCGTGCGCGATGGCCGCCAGCACGTTCATGCGCGACGCGCGCAGCGCGGGCAGCAGCGCCGCCACGACGCCCACCACCGCCGAGCCGACCACCACCGCGACGATCGTCATCCAGGGCACGGCGAGCGCCTTCATGCCCTGCAACGCCAGTACCTGCTGGGTGCACACCCCCCACACCAGTCCCAGGGCGAGCCCCAGCACCGCGCCGAACACCGCGATCACCACCGACTCCAGCCGGATCATCCGGCGCAGCTGGCGCCGGGCGAGCCCGATGGCCCGCAGCAGCCCGATCTCCCGGGTCCGCTCCACGACCGACAGGGCGAGGGTGTTGACCACGCCGAGCACCGCGATCACGATCGCCAGCCCGAGCAGCGCGTACACCAGGTAGAGCAGGACCGCGATCTGGTCGTGGATCAGTTCCTTGTAGTCGGCGAGGTCACGCACCTGCACCTGCGGATACGGGTCGAGCGTCCGCTCCAGGTTCGCGCGCAGGTCGTCGTCGCCGGTCCCGGAGGCGGCGTTCACGTACAGCGCGGAGTCCTGTCCGCCCGGCGCGAACTCCTCCAGCGTGGCCATGCCGACGTACAGGCCGCCCTGGGTGCCGAAGCCCTCGGCGGCGTCCTGGTCGGTGAGGGCGCCCACCGTGAGCTCGGTGGTGCGCCCGCCCTGGAACTCGACCGGGATCGCGCTGCCGAGCCGGACACCGTGGTCGCGGGCGAAGCCCAGGTCCATGGCGATCCGGCCGGGCGCGAGCGCCGCGGAGGTGTCGCCCTCGGCGTACGTGATGCGGGCGACCTCGTCGAGCCGGGGGTCGTAGGCCGCGGCGGTCGTCTCGACCCGGTCGCCGTCCGGCAGCCGGACCGCGACCGGGGTGAACCGGGACCGGACGACGAGCCCCGCGCCCGGAGTTACGCGCACCGCCTCGGTGAGTTCCCGCGGGAAGGGCAGGAAGCTGCCGTTCTGGATCACGTAGTCGGCGCCCAGCGTCTTGTCGATCTGCTGGTCGAAGGACTCGGTCATCGACGCGCTCGCCACCGACATCCCGCCGACCAGGGCGAGGCCCACCATCAGCGCGGCGGCGGTGGCGCCGGTGCGGCGCGGATTGCGCAGCGCGTTGCGCTGGCTCATCCGGCCGACCGACCCGAACAGGGCGGGGAAGGCCCCGCCCAGCACCCGGATCACCGGCCGCACCAGCAGCGGGCCCGCGATCACCGTGGCCAGCAGGGTCAGGACGACACCGAGGGCCAGCAGGGAGGCCGCCGAACCGGTCTCGGACGCGAGGGCGCAGCCCACCAGCGCCGCCGTGCCGGCCGCCCCCACGGCCGCGCCGACGATGGCCCGCGTCCGCAGCGGCCTGCCGACGCCGGCGATCTCCGCGTCCGCGAGGGCCGCCATCGGCGACACCCCCGCCGCGCGCCGGGCCGGGAGGTACGCGGCGACGAAGGTGACGCCGACACCGACGACGTACGCCGCCACGGGCGTGACCCAGCCGATGACCATCTCGCTCGACCTGATGTTCATGCCGAGCGTGTTCATGAGCGCGATCAGCCCGGCCGCGAGCCCGATGCCGGTGGCCAGGCCCAGCGTGGAGCCGACCAGGCCGAGCAGCAGCGCCTCGGTGAGGACCGAGCGGCGGACCTGGCGCCGGTCGGCGCCGAGCGCGCGCAGCAGACCCAGCTCGCGGGTGCGCTGGGCGATCAGCATCGAGAAGGTGTTGACGATCAGGAACACGCCGACCAGCACGGCGATTCCGGCGAAGCCGAGCATGACGTACTTGATGACGTCGAGGAATCCGCCCAGCTGCTGGACGTCCGACTCGGCCTGCTCGTCGGCGGTGCGGTACTCGAAGCGGTCCGTGCCGAGCGCGGCGGCCACCCGCTGCTTGAGCTGCGCGTCGCTCACGCCCTCCTCGGCGTCCACCGAGATGCTGGTGGCGGCCTTCGCGTCACCCAGCAGCTTGGACTGCGCGGTCGCGGTGTCGAGGTAGACCAGCGCGGCGCCGGGGTTGGTGGTGGTGAACGTGACGATGCCGACGACCTCGACCTTGAACGAACCCGGTCCGGCGATCACGGTGAGCGTGTCCCCGATCCGTACGTCCCGGCGGTCGGCGGACTCCGAGTCGAGCAGCGCCTCACCCGGCCCGCGCGGCGCGTGGCCGGAGGTCAGCTCGACGGGACTGCGCCGGTCGGGGCTCCAGTCCGTGCCGATCGTGGGGGCGCCCGTGGTCGGGCCGACGGACTCGTTCTCGCTGTCGACGACGGTGATGTTCGCCGCCTCGGCGTCCGCGCGCGCCTCGGCGACTCCGTCGAGGCGGGCCACCCGCTCCGCGAGCGCGGCGGGCAGCGTGACCGTCATCCCGGACGGCACCGCCTCGTCCAGGGTCTTCTTCGGGCTGACGGTGACATCCGGCGCGGTCGTGGCGAAGAGCCGGTCGAAGGTCCGGCTGAGCGTGTCGGAGAAGATCAGGCTGCCCGCCACGAACGCCACGGACAGCACCACGGCCAGCGCCGACAGCAGCAGGCGTCCCTTGTGCGCGAGGAAACTGCGGAGCGTCGCCTTCAGCACGGGTCAGGCCTCCCCGGCGGAGGCGCCCCGGCCCTCGCCCTCGCTCCCGTCCCGGGGAGTCCCGTCGTACGGGGCGCGGCTCACGTCGAACCGTTTCATGCGTTCGAGGACCGCCTCCGCCGTCGGCCGCTCCAACTCGTCCACGATCCGCCCGTCCCCGAGGAACAGCACCTGGTCGGAGTGGGCGGCGGCGCCCGGGTCGTGGGTGACCATGACGACGGTCTGCCCGAGCTGGTCGACGGCCTCGCGCAGGAACCCGAGGACCTCCAGCCCCGCCCGCGAGTCCAGGTTGCCGGTCGGCTCGTCCGCGAAGATCAGCTCGGGCCGGGAGGCCAGTGCCCGCGCGCACGCGACCCGCTGCTGCTGGCCGCCGGAGAGCTGGGAGGGCCGGTGCCTCAGCCGGTCCCGCAGCCCCAGTGTGTCGATGACCTGGTCCAGCCACTTCTCGTCGGGCTTCTTGCCCGCGATGTCCATCGGCAGTGTGATGTTCTCGGCCGCGTTCAGCGTCGGTATCAGGTTGAACGACTGGAACATGAACCCGATCCGGTCCCGTCGCAGCCGCGTCAGCTCCCGTTCCTTGAGGCCCGTGATCTCCGTGTCGCCGAGCCACACCTGACCGGCCGAGACGCTGTCGAGCCCCGCGAGGCAGTGCATCAACGTGGACTTGCCGGAGCCCGACGGCCCCATCACGGCGGTGAACCGGCCGCGCGCGATGTCCACGTCCACCGCGTCCAGCGCCAGCACGGTCGTCTCGCCCGAGCCGTACGCCTTGGTCAGGCCGCGGGCGCGGGCGGCGATTCCGTCGGCCGACGCCTGACCCGGCACATGCTGAGCAGCAGGGGTGGACAAGACTGCCTCCTCGCTCCGGTACGCAGGAGGCCGAGGGTAGTGTGACGGAGCCCACAGCCGGAATCCTCCCTGCGGCCGAGCCGCCCTCCACCCCAGGTCGGGTCCCCGATGCCCGTGTAAGGGGCACTTTCCGCGCGGAGGGTCCCGGAGTGAGAGGGCCTTGCCGCTGCTAGCGTTCCGGCGCTAGCGTCAGGGTATGGCGAAGACCCAGCTGAACGTGCGCGTGGACGAGGACACGGCCCGCGCCGCCCGCGAACGCGCCCTGGCCCGCGGGATGAGCGTCAACCGCTACATCGAGGAACTGGTCCGGCAGGACACCGGCGAGGTCGGCCACACCTTCGTCGAGGCCGCCGCCGACTTCATGAAGCAGTACGAGTCCGTCTTCGCCGAGGAGTTCGACGGGGGCGGCCCCGCGCACGCGGCCTCAAGCGCGGGAGAGGACCGCGAGGGCCCGAGCGAAGGTCGCCACTGATCCGTTGAGCCGTCTCACGATCGACCTGGCCTGGCTCCTCATGCTCGCCGAACAGAAGACCCCGGGAGACCCCCAGGTCACCGACTGGGGCGCCCTGGTCGCCGCCGTCGCCCGCCACCAGGCGGAGATATTCGACGTCCCGGTCTACGACAGCCCGCAGGCGCGCGCCGCCGCGCTGCTCCAACTCCTCATCCACGTCCCCGCGCTGGAGCGGTCCAACGCCCTGTTCGCGTCCGCCGTGGCCTACGCCTACCTCGTCGCCAGCGGTCTGAAGGTCGTCACCTCGCCCGAGCAGGTGCGCGAACTGGCCCGGCTGGTCAAGAGCGGTGAGGCGTCCGTCGACGACATCGCGCGGGAGCTGCGCCGGTGGAGCCTGTGATCACCGCCGGGTGAGCGCGGGGCGCCAGGCGGTGCCCAGCACGCAGTACGACGTGGGCAGCGTGGGGCCGTTCTCCGGCATCGACATCCGCCGGTAGGGCCCGAGTTCGAACCCGGCGTCCCGCAGCGCGGCCACCGGGTCGCGGGCCAGATGGCAGCCGCCCATCAGCGGCGGCCACACCGTGCGGTCCAGGGCGCGCTGGGTGAAGGTCATCGCTAGGCCGCCGCCCCGCCCGTGCTCGAAGAACCGCACCTCGCCCCCGGGCCGCAGCACCCGACGCGCCTCACCGAGGGCGCGCTGCACGTCCCGCACACTGCACAGCACCAGGGAGAGCACCACCGCGTCGAAGGCCTCGCTCTTGACCGGCAGTGCCTCCGCCGCACCCGGCACGACATCGACGGGAACCCCGGAACGCAGGGCGGACTCCACCGCCAACTGCCGCAACACCCGCTCCGGTTCGATCGCCACGACCTCCGCGACCGTGCCCGGGTAGTGCGCGAAGTTCAGGCCGTTGCCCGCGCCGATCTCGATCACCCGCCCGGACAGCCCGGCGAGCAGCCTCCGGCGTACCGAGCCCATGCCCATCCGGGACTCGGCGCCCACACTGATCCGGGCGTAGTACCGGGCGAACAGCGGATGATGGACGGGATCCCGGGACACCTTCGCCGAACGGGCGGACCGTAGCCGCATGGCAACCTCCCTCACAGGCGGGCCTCACCCCGATTGTCCCCCCGACGGGCCCGTCGCACCCCCGATGTCACGTCACCGGGTGAAGTCCCGCCCCGGTTCCCGGACACCGGGGTGACCGATCATGACGGGCCGGCCCGCCGGCAGCGTGGCGCCGGCCGGTCGGCTGCGTCGCGTCGGTCCGCCGCCGCGCGGAGGCTGAGGCGTCTCAGGTCCCGGGGCCGGGAGCCTCCCGCCTGCGGAACGCCTCCGCGTCCCACGTCCCGTCCAGCCGGGGTGCCAGCCAGCCCGGCGCCGCGGCACGGAAGCCGGCGGGCGCGAGCGCGCCGGCCCCGGCGGGCAGGGCCCCGAGCAGCGGGGCTCCGGCCACGTCGGGGAGGTCCGCCAGATTGCAGCGGGACGCCAGGTCCGGCGCGTCGGGCCAGCTGCCGATCACGATCCCGGCCAGGTCGAGCCCCCGGGCGCGCAGTTCACGTGCCGTCAGCTCCGTCGCGTTCAGGGTGCCCAGACCCGCCGGCGCCACCACCAGCACCGGCGCCGCCAGCAGTTCGGCCGCGTCGGCCAGGGTCCCGCCCGCAGCGTCGAACCGGACGAGCAGCCCGCCCGCTCCCTCGACCAGCACGAGGTCGTGCTCGGTGGCCAGCTTGGCGGCGGCCTCGGCGATCTCCCGCGGGTGCACCGGCGCCCGCCCGGCCCGCCGCGCCGCGGTCGCCGGCGCCAACGGCTCGGGATACCGGGCCAGTTCGGCCGTTGTCACGGCACCCGCGAGCCGGGCCACCTCCGCGGCGTCTCCCCGCTCGTCCGGCCGTACGCCCGTCTGCGCGGCCTTCAGCACGGCCACCGAGCGTCCGGCCGCACGGGCGGCGGCGGCGACGGCGGCGGTCGTGACCGTCTTGCCGACCTCCGTGCCCGTGCCCGTGATCACCAGGACCGGCACGTCATCACCTCTGCTCACCTCTGCCGTTCCTCCCGCTCATCCCTCGCGCGCCGCCGCGCACACCGCGCGCGCGACGCGTGCCACGTCCGCGTCGCCGGTGACGTACGGCGGCATCGTGTAGATCAGGTCCCGGAACGGCCGCAGCCACACGCCCTCGCGTACGGCGGCCTCGGTGGCCGCCGCCATGTCGACGGCGTGGTCGAGCTGGACGACCCCGATCGCCCCGAGCACCCGTACGTCGCGCACCCCCGTCAGCTCCGCGGCCGGAGCCAGTCCCTCCCGCAGGCCCGCCTCGATCCGCTTGACCTCGGACAGCCAGTCCTGGCCCAGCAGCAGTTCGACGGAGGCGCAGGCGACGGCCGCCGCCAGCGGGTTGCCCATGAAGGTGGGGCCGTGGGCGAGCACCGGGACCTCGCCCCGGGAGATGCCGTCGGCCACCCGCGCGGTGCACAGCGTCGCCGCCATCGTCAGGTAGCCGCCGGTCAGCGCCTTGCCCACGCACATCACGTCCGGCGTCACGGCCGCGTGCTCCGCCGCGAACAGCGCGCCCGTCCGCCCGAACCCGGTCGCGATCTCGTCGAACACCAGCAGCACGTCGTGCGCGTCGCAGGCCTCCCGCAGCACCCGCAGATACGCGGGGGAGTGGAACCGCATCCCGCCCGCGCCCTGCACCACCGGCTCCACGATCACCGCGGCCAGCTCGCCGGCGTGCCGTTCGACCGCCGAGCGCAACCGCTCGGCGTACGACTCCTCGTAGGCGGCGGGCGGCGCGTCCACGAAGACCTGCCGGGGCAGCACTCCGGTCCACAGGTCGTGCATCCCGCCCTCGGGGTCGCACACCGACATGGGCTGCCAGGTGTCGCCGTGGTAGCCGCCGCGCCAGGTCAGCAGGCGCTGCTTCGCCGGGCGGCCCAGCGAACGCCAGTACTGGAGGCACATCTTGACCGCGACCTCGACCGACACCGAACCCGAGTCGGCGAGGAACACATGCTCCAGACCGTCGGGCGACATGTCGACAAGATGCTTGGCGAGGCGTACGGCGGGCTCGTGCGTGAGCCCGCCGAACATCACATGGCTCATCCGGCCCAGCTGCTCGCGCGCGGCCTCGTTCAGCACCGGGTGGTTGTAGCCGTGGATCGCCGACCACCAGGACGACATGCCGTCGACCAGCTCGCCCGAGCCGTCCGCCAGCCGCAGGCGCACCCCGCTCGCCGACTCCACGACGAGCGGGTCACGCCGGCCCGGCATGGGCCCGTACGGATGCCACACGTGCCGCCGGTCCAGTTCCAGCAGCTCGGGCACGGTCAGGTCAGGCATTGGGCGCGAGGTCCGTTCCGGCACCTCGACGGCGCACGGCGACCAGATCCGTCCGGGGCGCCCGGGCGGTGGCCGCCGGCGCCGGAGCGGACCCGCACACCCCGCTGCCCGCACCGTCCCGCGACCCGCACCCGCCGGCGCCCTCGTGGGGCCCGCACCCGTCACCGGCCTCCGCATGCGACCCGCATCCGCCCTGGGCCGTCGTCCGGTGCTCGGGCAGCGTCACCTGGTCCGTGCCCTCCACCTCGAAACCGGCGTCCGCGATCATCTCCAGGTCGGCCCTGCCCGCCTGGCCCTCGCTGGTCAGGTAGTCGCCGAGGAAGATCGAGTTGGCCAGGTGCAGGGCCAGCGGCTGCATCGAGCGCAGATGGACCTCCCGGCCGCCCGCGATCCGCACCTCCACGTCCGGGCAGACGAACCGCACCATGGCCAGGATCCGCAGACACCGCTGCGGGGTGAGGTTCCACTCCTTGGCCAGCGGGGTGCCCTCGAACGGGATCAGGAAGTTGACCGGCACCGAGTCGGGGTCCAGCTCGCGCAGCGCGAACACCACGTCGACCAGGTCCCCGTCGCTCTCGCCCATCCCGGCGATCAGACCGGAGCAGGCGGACAGACCGGCCGCGTGCGCCTTGTGCACCGTGTCCACCCGGTCGGCGTACGTGTGCGTGGTCGTGATGTCCGCGTACGTGCTCTCGGAGGTGTTCAGGTTGTGGTTGTACGCGTCCGCGCCCGCCTCGCGCAGCCGCTCCGCCTGGCCGTCCGAGAGCAGTCCCAGACAGGCGCACACCTCGACGCCCTCGTTCTGCTCCTTGATCGTCTTGATGGTGTCGGAGACCCGGTCCACGTCCCGGTCGGTCGGCCCGCGCCCGGACGCCACCAGACAGACCCGCTTGGCACCTCCCGCCAATCCGGCCGCCGCCGCCTTCGAGGCCTCGTCGGGCTTGAGCCAGGTGTACTTGAGGATGCCGGCCTGGGAGCCGAGCCGCTGCGAGCAGTAGGAGCAGTCCTCCGGGCACAGGCCCGACTTGAGGTTGACGAGATAGTTGAGTTTCACCCGCCGGCCGAACCAGTGCCGACGCACCTTGCCGGCCGCGGCCACCACATCGAGCAGGTCGTCGTCGGAAGTGGCGAGGACGGCCAGCGCCTCCTCGCGGCTCGGCACCTCGCGCCGAAGCCCCTTGTCCACCAGCGTGTTCAGCAGGTCCATGAGAGCCGATCCTGTCCTAAGGAGCCGTCCGGGGCCAAGGAGAGTTCACACAACTCTGACGCTTCGAGGTGTGGGTATCACCACATCCGGGGCGGCTGGCCGCCCCGCTAGTGTCTGTGCACTGCCTACAAAAGCTCTGGAGGACCGATGGCGTTCGGCTGGATAGACGAGGAGGCGGACCGACGCCGCCGCGCCGGACTCGTACGGACGCTGCGTCCCCGCCCCGCCCACTCGCCGCTCCTGGACCTCGCCGGCAACGACTACCTGGGCCTGACCCGCCACCGCGAGGTCACCGAGGGCGCGGCCGCCGCCGCCCGGGCCTGGGGCGGCGGCGCGGCCTCTTCCAAGGCGCGGTGCAGCCGTACGGCGAGCGCCTTCCCCGCGAACGAGGCAGCCTCCAGACGGGTCTCGGGCGGGTCGAAGCGGTGC